>CAXSEX010000165.1:3144-9023 GCA_964236415.1 uncultured Acetobacteraceae bacterium
CGCGCATCGATTTCACCACCGCCATTCGGATCGCAAAGTGAACAGCATTGGGTGTAGACCAGAAGCGTCGCCAAGCCGGAGCCCTCGAAGAACGGCAGGGTGGCCGTTTGCGCGAACAGGTCCAGCGTGCTGTTGGTGCCCGTTTGGCTGAACGACAGCGTGGCGCTGGGCGCCAGCGATTGGTTGGCGACGCTGATGAGCGTCGGCAGGGCCTCCACCAGATAGGGCGTGGACATGGTGGCGGGGCTGGTGATGCCGGGGCCGGCCGTGCTGCTGCTGGGCGTCAGAAGGCGCACACGCAGGTTGGCGACGTAGGACTTGATGGTGGCCGTCCCCGCGCCCGTGTTCTGCACGGAGCCGGTCGAGTTGGCGTCCGCGTAAAGCGATAGCGTGGCCGCCGTCAGCGTGCCGAGCGACGGGTCGAACTGCGGCACCTGGATCTTCTGGGACACGCCGGTCCAGTCGGTCTGGGTGTATGTTTGCGGCTCGGTCGCCGGGTCAGGCCCGTTGACGGCGGATTAGCAAGCTTTGTAGGTGATCGCGGTTGCGGACGCCGGACCCGCAGCAAGCAGCGCCGCCGCGGCAATGGCCATGGCCGCAGGCATCGTCAAGGCATGGCGCATGAGGAGGCTCCTTTCAATCGTGGCCGGCGCGCGCGGCCCGGCGTCAGGACCACCGGCGCAGCAGGCCAAGGCCCAGCAGGCCCGCCCCCAGCAGCGCCGCCGATGCCGGCTCCGGCACCTCCGTCGCCGCCAGGTCGTAGGTGTAGGTGATCGTGACCTCCGCCCGCGCCCTCGTGTCCGGGACGCCATCGAAGCTGCCGCCGGTGGTGACTGCGTTTAGGTCCGTCTGGGTGGACAGCGGGAACACCACGTTGTCCGTGCCGACATAGGGCGCGAAGTCGGTGATCGAGGCCGAGCCGCTGTCGTTGGTGTTGACCGGCGCGCCCCCGCCGCCAAACGTGAGGGCGTCGCCGGGGTCCACGCTCACGTTGCTGAAGCTGAACAGCGCCGGCCTGACGATGAGCGGGTTTTCGGCCCCCGGCGCCTGCACGGAAATGTTCAGAAATGCGGAATAGTCTTCGACATCGATCGTGGTCGCATTGTTGTTCGTCAGCGTCCCGGACGTGACGATGTTGCCATAAAGCAGCAGGTCAACGCCGGTGAGCGTGCCGAGCGACGGGTCGAACTGCGGCAGCGTCACGTTCTGCGTCGTGCCGTCCCATTCGGTCTTCTCGAAGTTCTGCGGGTTTCCCGACGGCACCAGGTTGTTGCCGTCAGGAAAGAACTGGCTGTAGGTGAGGACAGCCGCTTCCGCCACGGCGGGAGCAAGGCCAAGGGCGGACAGCGCCGCAAGTCCCACGAGAACGCGCATGGTCATCTTCTCCACTGTCTCGGCCCGGCCTGGTACCTGCAACCTATGGTGGCAGTCGATCCAAGATTCGTGCCACTCAGCTAAACATTTGATATTGCATGGAGTGAGTTCAGCAACCAAAATACGACTGTCAGGATGCTTTACACCTCAGTTGCGCCCCGCCGCTCCACCACCGTCGCGATCCGGTCGGCGAGCTGCGCCGCGGACACCGGCTTCTGCATCAGCGACACCGGGCCATCCAGCGCCCCCGCCGCGTCCAGGGACGCGCCGCCGCCGGCGTAGCCCGAGAGCAGGATCGCCGGCAGGCCGGGCCGCATCCGCTGCGCCGCCCGGATCAGCGCCACCCCGTCCATCCCCGGCATGGTCAGGTCCGACACCAGCATCGCCACCTCCGCACCCCCCATCAGCGCCGACAGCCCCGCCGCCCCGTCCGACGCCGCCAGCACCCGGAAGCCCATCTCCTGCAACTGCTCCGCCAGCGTCGCGCGCACGGACACGTCGTCCTCCACCAGCAGCACCCGGCCCCGGCGCCGCGGCAGGCACAGGTCGGGGGCCGGCGCCGCCGCGGCGCCCGGCGCGCAGGGCAGCCACAGCCCCACGGCCGTGCCGCGGTCCGGCGCGCTCCCGATCCGCAGGCCGCCCCCCGACTGCTCCACGAAGCCGCGCGCCATGGCGAGGCCCAGCCCGGTGCCGCGGCCCACGTCCTTGGTGGTGAAGAACGGCTCGCTCGCCCGCGCCAGCGTTTGCGCATCCATGCCGTGCCCCGTGTCCGCGGCCTCGATGCGGATGTAGGGGCCGGGCAGCACCTCCACGCTCAGGCCCTCCGGGTTGAACTCCAGGGCGGCCGACAGCGTGAGCCGCCCGCCGCCGGGCATGGCGTCGCGGGCGTTGGCGGCGAGGTTGATCAGCACGGTCTCCAGCTGCCGCCGGTCGGCGAGCAGCGGCGGCAGGCCGGGCGCCGCCGACACCTGGATCG
The DNA here is from genome assembly GCA_964236415.1 of uncultured Acetobacteraceae bacterium. GTDB lineage: Bacteria > Pseudomonadota > Alphaproteobacteria > Acetobacterales > Acetobacteraceae > CAHJXG01. The sequence continues at coordinate 5,495 of CAXSEX010000165.1, forward strand.
CGATGCCCGCGCCCAGCGTGTGGGACAGCACGGAGGCCATGTCGGACAGCAGCGCCAGCGGCTCCACCGGCCCGGTGCGCAAGGTGCCCTGGCGCGTCAGCGACAGCAGCCGCCCGGTGATCGCAGCGCCCCGCTCCGTCGCGTCCTCCGCCATGGCCGCGAGGCGGGCCACCCGCGCCGCGTCGTCCGGGCGCCGTTGGATCAGCGCCAGCGCCCCGCCCACCACCTGCAGCATGTTGTTGAAGTCGTGCGCGACGCCGCCGGCCAGTTGGCCCAGCGCCTGCAGCCGCTGCGCCTGGTTCAGCCGGTTCTGCGCCGCTTCCCGCGCGGCGGCCTCCGCTTCCACCCGGGCTTCCAGCTCGTCGGTGAGGCGCTGCAGGCCCTCCACGGCGGCGCGGCGGGCGTCCACGTCCTCCGTCGTGCCGTACCAGCGCACGACCCGGCCCGCGGCGTCCAGCCGAGGCGCGGCGCGGGCGCGGAACCAGGCCCAGCCGCCGGCGGCGAGGCGCAGGCGGAACTCGTGGTCGTATGGCGTGCCCGTGGCGAGGCTGTGCTCCCAGGCGTCCTGCACCCCGCGGCGGTCGTCGGGGTGGACGAGCAGCAGCCGGCCGTCCTTGGGCCGCCGGCCCGTGGAGGCGCCGGTGAGCTGGGCGAAGCGCTCGCTCACGCTGAGCAGGCGGCCCGCGGGGTCGGCGGTCCAGGGGAACTGCGGGCTGAGGTCGGTGGCCGCGCGCAGCTCCGCCTCGCTGTCCCGCACGGCGGCCTCCGCCACGGCCCGGGCGGCGGCGGCGTCGCGCAGCGCGCGGGCCGCCTCGTCCACCTCCACGATGCCGCTGCACCCGGCGGGGGACGGCGCGTCCGGATGGGCGGCGAGCCGGGCCAGCGCGCCCACCGGCCGGGCCACGCGCCGGGCCAGGTGCAGCGCCAGCGCCATGCCCATCACGGTGAAGGCGGCGCCCAGCGACAGCAGGAACGCCAGCGTGCGCCGCAAGGGCGCGCGCACCACTTCCGTGGGCACGCCGATGCCCACGGTCCAGCCGGTCACGGGCGAGGTGGCGAAGCCCACATAGCCGTCCACGCCGTCCTGCAGCACGCTGCGCAGCCAACCGGACGGGACGCGCCGCGCCGCCTCCGCCCACGCCATGGCGGTGGGCTGGCCCAGCAGCGACGGGTCGTGCCGGATGCGCTGCACGTAGCGCCCGTCCCGGTCGATGATGACGCCGCGCCAGGTGTCCGGCAGCAGCTGCCGCTGCATCAGGGCGTCGATCGCCTGGAGATTGATGTTGGCGCCCAGCACGCCCGGCGCCGCCGCGCCGTCCGCCCCGGGGACGCGCACGGGCGCGTCCACCGTGACCACCCACTGCGCGGTGGACACGCTGCGGTGCATGCCGGACACGACGGGCCGGCTGCCCGCGGCGACGGCGGCGATGTAGTCGGGCATGGCGCGGCGCCCGGACGCGGGAACGCCGGGCGGGGTGCGGCTGTCGAGCAGCTTCCACCCGTCCGCGTCGCACAGCTGCACGACGCCGTCCAGCAGCGCCGCCGCGGTGCCGAGTTCCGAGCGGAAGGAGGACAGGTCGCCCCGGGCCAGGGCTGGGGACCGGCCCAGGATTTCCAGCGCGGATTGCAGGGGCGCGATGGTGCTGTCCACGGCGAGCGACAGGGCGCGGGCGACGGACACGACATCCTGGCCGAACCGCTTGTCCTGCATCCCCGCCGCCCGGACCGCCAGGATGGCGGACAGCAGCACGAACGGCATCGCCGACCCCAGCACCAGGAGCAGCAGGTAGGTCCGGATGCGCAGGCGGAGCGGCCGGGCCGGGCGGTTGAAGCGCATAAGGTTCATTACATCAGAATTCAATTGCGCGCTAGTTGATGACCTGGGATGCGGCTGGTAGTTGGGTGCAGGGCCGCGGGTTTCATTCCACCTGGGGTTGTGATACATGGCGGTGGACTGAATTCCAAGGGAGGACACGCCGTGGATCACCTCGCTCGCGCCGCGTGGCTTATGGCGCTGCTGCTCGGCCTGGCTGCGGCGCCGGCGGCGGCCAGGGGAGGCAGCTCCGGCGACGGCTGGCGGTCGGTGCGGCTGTGCCAATCGGAAGGCTGCTGGGCCAAGCACCGGGATGGGTGGCGCACGGTGTCGCGGGAGCGGCATGGCCGGCGCTGACCGTGCCCCTGGCGAACTGCGCCCTTCCGTCCTAAGCATCATTCTGCGGAGCGTGTCCTCGGAGAAAGCGGAGCTTTGCTGCACGCGCAGCAGGAAAAATGATGCGTCTTCAACGACCCTAAGCAGGCATTCTCGCGGAAACCCGTAGGGTTTGCCGCTGGGGCGCAAGCTACGAATGCCTGCTTAGGCTTCCAGTGATGGCCCGGTGAGGCCACGCCGAGGAAACCGATCCGACCACGGCCACCGTCTCGATCCGCGGCGTGACAAAGGCGTTCGGCGCGACCTCCGTGCTGCAGGGCGTCAGCATCGAGATCGCGGACGGTGCCTTCACCGTGCTCGTCGGCCCCTCGGGCTGCGGCAAAAGCACGCTGCTGCGCAGGGTGGCCGGGCTGGAGGAGATCGACGGCGGCGAGGTTGCCATCGGCGGGCGCGTGGTCAACCGCGTGCCGCCCAAGAGGCGCGACATCGCCATGGTGTTCCAGAACTACGCGCTGTATCCGCACATGACTCGGGAACGCCGGGTCGTTGGCCAGCGCGACGGTCAAGGGATCGCCTGGCAGCCCGGCGGAGGCGCATGCCAATGGCCACGGTGTTTCCCATCGCGATGGCAGCATGGGGGAGAGGATAGGGCGCTTGTGTCCCGGGAACCTGCAATGCGAACGCGAGGCGGTTCCCGGACAGGGCCGCCATCGGCGCGCCGCAGGAACCGCCGAACACGCCGGGCAACTCGACCGTGCTGGCGGCGGTGCCGTCCGTGATCCAGACGCCACACTTGCCGCTGGCATCTGCGGTCGTGAAGCCAGCCTTGGACTCGAACGACAGCAGCCCTGCCGGGTATCCATCTTAGCCTGCGGCGGGGTTCAGGCCGCTGACCGCCAACTCGCTCGTGCCCGCGGCCGTGCCATCGGTGCGGTAAAGGCCATTGGTGGCCGATGCCGAACCGGCGCTGAACGCGAGGCGGCCGGCGAAGGGCGTGAAGTTGCCGGGATAAAGCCCCATCGTGCCCTGGCCGGCCACCGGGATCTCGGCCGTCCCGGCCGCCGTACCATCCGTGACCCAAAGGTTGGCGTGGTTGTCGGCGTCGAACGAAGCGAAGTACAGCCGCGCGCTGGTCATCCGTGCGCATCCGTTCCGAGATGGCAGGGGTGTCAGCGGCGTGGCGGGTCGCCAGTTGGTGCAGCGTTAGGAATAGTTTGATAGAAGAATGGCGTCCTCTTTGCCATGGGCTGCGGCCCCGCACGCGCAATGCCACCAAAACCAGGACGGGTTGAAGCAGATCTTGCCGCAACTTGCCTCAGCCGCCCGGCGTTGCCACGGCGAACCCCAGGGAACCGCCCCATGACCACTGAACTCGCCTTG
>CAXSEX010000166.1:0-8979 GCA_964236415.1 uncultured Acetobacteraceae bacterium
GCCCGTGGCGCTGGCCCACGGCGAAGTCGTTGAAGTCGTGCGCCGGGGTGATCTTCACCGCGCCGGTGCCCTTCTCCGGGTCGGAGTAGCTGTCACCCACGATGGGGATGCGCCGCCCGGTGAGCGGCAGGATGACGTGGCGCCCGACCAAGTGGCGGTAACGCCCGTCATCGGGATGCACGGCGACGGCGGTGTCGCCCAGCATGGTTTCCGGCCGCGTAGTGGCGACGATGATGGACTCGCCCGTGCCCTCGATGGGGTAGCGGATGTGCCAAAGGCTGCCACGGACCTCACGCGCCTCGACCTCAAGGTCGGAGATCGCCGACTGGAACTTCGGGTCCCAATTGACTAGGCGGCGGTCGCGGTAGATCAAGCCCTCGCGGTGCAAAGCGACGAACACCTCCCGCACCGCGTCCGACAGGCCGTCATCCATGGTGAAGCGTTCGCGTGCCCAATCGAGCGACGCGCCGAGCCGGCGAAGCTGCTCGGTGATGGCACCGCCGGAGGACGCCTTCCACTGCCAGACGCGCTCCAGGAACGCCTCGCGGCCGATTTCCTGCCGCGTTTGATTGCTGGCCTGCGCAAGCAAGCGTTCCACAACCATCTGCGTCGCGATGCCGGCATGGTCGGTGCCGGGCTGCCAAAGCGTGTCGCGGCCCTGCATGCGGCGCCAGCGGATCAGCACGTCCTGCACGGTCATCGTCAGCGCATGGCCCATGTGCAGGCTGCCGGTGACGTTGGGGGGCGGGATCATGATGGTGAAGGGCCGGGCGTCGGCACCCGCGTCGGCACCGAACGCGCCGGCGGCTTCCCAGCCTGCGTAGAGGGCCGGCTCGACCTCGGCCGGATTGAAGGACTTGCTGAGCATGGTTCCGCTTCTAGCCCGGCGGCGCGGCCCCGGAAAGCCGCCGGGCGTTCAGGGTGCCATGCGCCCGACGACGCGCTCGATCTCAGCCTGTACCAGGCGTTCGACCAGGGACGGCAGATAGTTGTCGAGCCAATCCTTCAGCAGGGGGCGGATTTCGGCCCGCACCAGGTCTTCGATGGTCGGGCCGCCGCGCTGAACCGCGGCGTTGCGTTCGGACGCCAGCGTCCGCATCAACGACTCGACCGAAGCGCCGGCTGCGGCTGCGGCCTCCGGCGCGACGAGCAGCGAGTTGACGGGAAACGACGGCTTGCTCGGCGGGGGTGCCACCGGCGCGAGCGGCTGGGGGGGCACCGGCTGTTGCGGGGGTGGCGGCGTGCGGGATACGAGGGGTTCGGATTCGGCCATGACAGGATGCTCCAGGCTCGCCGGCCGCTCTGCGGGTGGCTTGGGTTGCGGGACCTCGCGCGGGGGCGCGTCGCGGGGCGGCTCCGGCACCATCATCGAGGAGTCGAGCACCAGCACCCCGTTGTCCGGAGTATCATGGCCGGGCTCATGAGGTTCGGGAGCGGGCTTCGGCGCCTCGTCCTCGTTCAGGATGCGCCGGATGGAAGCCAGGATGTCCTCCATCGACGGATCGGCCGCCGGGTCCGCCGTGGGAGGCGGCGTGGCGGGGCCGGTCGGTTGCATTGCCATGGTCAGCGTCCCGGTTGGCTGGTCGCGTAATCGCCCGTGCCGAACAGGCGTTGGCGGACCGCGTTGTAGTAGGCCGTCTCGTCATACAACGGCACGTTGAGGTTAAGGTCGCGCGCCGTCAGCCGCCCGATGGCCGCTGCCAGCGAGTACGACGCCGTGACCAGGTTCGACAGGTTTTGCACTAGGGTGACCCGGGAGTTCAGCAGCGCCTGCTCGGCGTTCAGCACGTCGAGCGTGGTGCGGCTGCCGACGATGGCCTCCCGCTGCACCCCTTCCAACGCGATCTGGTTGGCGCGGATCGCCGCCCGCGTGCTGTCGATGGTCGAGCGGGCGGCGACCAGCGTTTCCCAGGATTGGGCCGCATTCGCGATGGCCTGGCGGCGCACGTCGTCCACGATCTTGCGGTTCTGCTGCTCCGTTTGCCGCGCCTGGCGCACGCGCGAGTACTCGGCGCCACCCTGGTAAATCGGGATGGAAGCATTGAGCGTCACCTGGGCGCTCAGCGTGCGCTGGCCGACGACCTGCTGCCCGTTGGTGTAGCCGCCTGCGGTCTGGAGGCTGAGCTGCGGCATCAACTGGCTGAACGCCAAATCAATCGCATCCCGGGCCGCCGCGGTGTCGAACAGGGCGGCGATGACGTTCGGGTTGTTTTGCGACGCAAGCTGCACGGCCTCGTCCTCGTTCTTGATCGGCAGCTTGAGCGGCTGCGGCTCGATCAACTGGTCCGCCACCGGTATTTCGCCCACGAAGCGCCGGTAGTTGGCCCGCGCCGTCTGCAGGTTGCCCGCACTGGTTTCCCGGGTCGCCCGCGCCCCGGCGAGCGCCGCTTCGGCCTGGGCCACGTCGGTGCGGGTGATCTCGCCCACGCGGAACCGGTCGTTGGTGGCCTGGAGCTGCCGGGCCAGCACTTGCTCGTTGTTGATGTTGAGCTGGTTCAGTTGCTGGGTCTGGATCACGTTGACGTAGGCGTTGATGGTGTCGTTGAACACCTGCTGCTCGGTCGCGATCAGCCGGCCGCGCTGGGCGAACACCCGGTTGTCGGCCTGGTTGGTGCCGGCCCGGGTGGCGCCGCCGCGATAGACCGGCTGGGTGATCGTCGGAAGCGCCGTGTAAACCGGGCGGTTCAAGCGGGCCGAGGTCGTGTTGGTCGTGTTCCCGCTCTGCACGTCCTGCTGCAGCTCGCCGAAGCCGTATCCGGTCGTCCCGGACACGATGACCGTCGGCCGCCAGCCGGCCAGCGCCTGCGGCACGCCCTCGTCCGTGGCGCGCAACTGCGCGCGGGAGGTCTGCAGGGTCGGGTTGTTGGAATAAGCGGCTGCGAGCGCCTCCTGCAACGTGCGCACCTGCGCCACGGCTTCGCTGTGCGCGAGGGTGGACGCGAGGGCGGCTACGCCGATCACGCAGAGGTTGGGAAGGCGCATGCGCAAAGCTCCTGCATAGGTCGCGGCACCCGGCCGCCGAGGCAATTATGCCACAAGCTTCCCGCCGGCACCAACGCCCACACTTCTCAGAATTGGAACGCCGGCTTGGGCAGCAAGGGGGGCAGCAGCGGCGTCGCGCAATCAAACATCGGCTGCGGCCGCAGCACGGCGTTCGGTGCGCCGTGCTGGCCCGGCTCCGCCAGCACGCCTTGGCCACCCGACACGGCCCCCGGCGCAAGGACCGTCACCAGGCGCCCGCCCCGGGGATTGAGCTGCGGCGCAATGGCGGGCGGGATCGCGCGGACTGCACCCTCGATCAAGATCACGTCCCAGGGCGCACCGTCGGCCTGTCCGGCGGCGAGCGGGCCTTCCACCAGCACCGTGCCCGGCGCGAACTCCGGCAGGGTCTGGCGGGCGACGGCCAGCAGCGCCTCGTCCTCCTCCAACGCCGTGACCCGGCCGCCGCAGGCCGCCAGCAGCGCCGCGCCGTAGCCAGGGCCGGCGCCGACCACCAGCACGCGCTCGCCTTCGCGCACCCGGGCGAGCTGCGCCAGGCGGGCGATCACCATCGGCTCCATCAATGCCCGTCCGCGGGCGAGCGGCACGTCCTCGTCGGCATAGGCCAGGCTGGCCAGATGCGGCGGCACGAAACGCTCGCGCGGCAGGGCGCGCATGGCGCGGATGATGCGGGGATCGATGACCTTGTTGGGACGGACCTGGCTGTCAACCATGTGGTCGCGCGCCGCGGCGTAGTCGCCAGGAGGGAGTGACTGCTGATCCATGGGAAGGCCCGTGCTGCAATGCGCCCGTGTTATAGGTGGCGGTCCCGGCCAGCGCAAAGCGCCACGCTTGACCGCGCCCGGCGAGTGCCCGATATACCCGCCCGCTTCCGCCTGATCGCGGTCGCTTTTGGGGTCCGGTGGCAGAGTGGTGATGCAGAGGACTGCAAATCCTCGAATGCCGGTTCGATTCCGGCCCGGACCTCCACCGCCCGCCTACTTTGCTGCTTGACGGATGGGATCGAGGAAAACAGAGCCCCGGGTGCCCCCGCCGGGCTTTTCTTATATCGGGCCAGTGTTGGCCCTGTTGTGGTTCAATGCACGCGCACTTGCCAACGTGCGATAATCAACTCCTCGTACTCACACTTCAGTGCATCGCTGGACTTCTTGTCGAGAGCGTTACGGTACTGGATAAGGTTGCCAGCGAGTTTGCCATCAAAAGCTAAACTCGTCATCTCGTATAAGTCATGCTGTTCCTGTTCAGAAAGGCCGCCGCAACGAGCTGATTTCCACTGCGCCATACTTGGAACGTCGCCGGACAGTTCCCGCTGTTCACCATCGTCCAGCATATGCATATCGTTCGACCCTACGCGAAGCATGTCGGTCAGCCAATGCGGTGCGACTTCGACTTCGGACAGGTATGTGCTTATGGTGAGCGAGAGGTTGCGATATACCTCGGCGGCGGCTGACGGGGTCAATCCCCGCATTTGCTCATCCGGCGGGTATGGCCGGTGATACCCCACCAGATTGCCGGCGCGATACGTGCCTCCAAGCCAGACGAAGAAGCACGCGCTCAGGCACCGCGCTTCTGGCATTCGGGCAAATTGTTTGCCTTCGAAAAAGCCTACGTTTCCATATAAACTTAGCGGGGCTTCGACTGTGAGGTAATGGTGTCGGACAAGCCAACCCAGTTTCAAAGCTTCCTGGACGTCCCCACCTGGAGAGTCCAATCGCAACCGCCTTATAAACGGTGTGTTCCTTGCAATCATATCTCTCAGATCGTCAGCATCGCCCCGCTTGATTAAACCTGTAAGCGCGGCAGAAATGCAGACTGTTGGCGAACTGGCTTCATAACCTTGTACCGTCAGTCTACTTTTAATCTCCGAAAACCATGGAGTTTGAGAAAGCGATACGGCCTCAAGGCATGTGACAGATGCAATCGCTTGTGTCGATAATGCGCTAACCACAAAAAAGAAAGTTGCTGCCGCGACGAAAATCGCCAGTCGTTTGACAGATCCAATCATGGCACACGCGCTCATGTAGCCGGAATCAGCACGTCACTTTGCACATTGGCGCCAGTCAGCTTGCCGAGCCAGATTCTTGCCATGTCGGATTTCCGGAGTGCAGAAATTTTTCATCTTCTGTGCCGCGCCTGTGCGATGAACGAACATGGGTGTTTGCGCAACAGGCCGCAATTAATAAACAATGAGATTATTTCAGAAAAGATTATGAATTTTCCTGGATGCCGGTTCGATTCCGGCCCGGACCTCCATCACTCCTACTCCGCCGCACTCCGTAGCGCTGCCCCGGCCGCCAGCGGGCACAACGGCAGCGCGCCCGCCAGCACCGCCGCCAGCAGCAGCAGATGCGGGCGCGGCGTTTCGCCCGCCGCTGCCGCCTCGGTTGCGGCGGCGCCGAAGATCAGCACCGGCATCGCCAGCGGCAGCACCAGCAGCGGCAGCAGCACGCCGCCGCGCCGGGCGCCCAGCACCACGGCCGCGCCGAGCGTGCCGAACAGCGACAGCACCAGCGTTCCCGGCAGCAGCCCGGCCAGCAGCACCGGCACCGCCGCCGGGTCGAGCTGCAGCATGATTGCCAGCGGCCCGGCCGCCAGCAGCAGCGGCACCCCGGTTGCCAGCCAATGCGCCAGCGCCTTGACCGCCGCGACCACGCCAGCGGGCAGGCCGCACAACAGCAATTGATCGAGCGAGCCGTCGTCGAAATCCGCGCCGAACAGCCGGTCGAGCGGCAGCAGGGCCGCCAGCAGCGCGCACACCCAGACGATGCCGGGCGCCATGCGGGACAGCGTTTCGGGCGCCGGGCCGATGGCGAGCGGGAACAGCGCCCCGGCCAGCACGAAGAACAGCACCGCCGCCAGCGTGTCGGCGCCGTGCCGGACCGAGAGCCGCAGCTCCCGCAGCAGCATGGCCCAGAATGCCGTCATGATGATGCCGTCACAGGCGCAGTTCCGCGGCGTCCCCGAGCGGCAGCGGCAGGTGCGTCGCGGCCACGACCACGCCGCCCGCCGCCCGGTGCGCCGCCATCAACGCGCCGAGCCGTGCGACCGAGGCGGCATCCAGCCCCAGGGTCGGCTCGTCCAGCAGCCACAGCCCGGCCTGCGACACCAGAAGCCGCGCCAGCGCCAGCCGCCGCTTCTGCCCGGCCGAGAGCAGCCGCGCCGGCAGGTCCGCGAGCGCCGAAAGCTCAAGCGCCGCCAAGGCCTGCGCCGCGTCGCCGCGCCCGACACGGGCCGCGAGCGCCAGATTCTCCGCCGCCGTCAATCCCGGTTTCACCGCGTCGAGATGGCCGAGGTAGGCGGCCGGCGCCGGTTGCTCCCGCACGTCCTGACCGCGCCAGGCCACCTGCCCGGCATCCGGCCGCTTCAACCCGGCGAGCACCCGGAGAAGCGTGCTCTTGCCCGACCCGTTGGCGCCCAGCAGCAGCAGCGCGCCGCCGTCCGGGACGGCGAACGACAGGTCGCGCAGCACCAGCCGCTCTCCGCGGAACGCCGAAAGGTTGGCGACTGCGAGGCCCGCCTGGCTTAGATTCTGCATTTGGCTTAAATGCTGCACGCCGCCTGTGTAGGTCGGGCCGGTCTGTGGACGCCAGCCCGCCACATATGGTTTATGGCGCAGAGGACTCGACGCAGCCGCCCGCCTTGCTTCCCGCCGGCGTGCGACCCAAAGGAAGAGGCACACGGCCATGAAGATGATCGGGCAAGACAGCCTGAAAACCCGCCGCACCCTGACGGCGGACGGACGGGACTACGAGTACTACTCCGTGCCGGAGGCGGCGAAGGCGCTGAGCGAGCCGACGGACCGCCTGCCGGTCAGCCTCAAGATCCTGCTGGAAAACGTGCTGCGCTTCGAGAACGGCGGCAGCTACACCGTGGGCGACGCCCGCGCGCTGGCCGAATGGGCGCGCACCGGCAGCAGTACGCGGGAAGTGCCGTTCCGCCCGGCGCGCATCCTGATGCAGGACTTCACCGGCGTGCCCGGCGTCGTGGACCTCGCCGCCATGCGCGACGGAATCACCAAGCTCGGCGGCCGGCCGGACCAGGTGAACCCGCTGATCCAGGTGGACCTGGTGATCGACCACTCGGTCATGGTGGACTATTCCGGCACCCCGAGCGCGCTGCACAAGAACATGGACGCGGAGTTCAGCCGCAACGGGGAACGCTACAGCTTCCTGCGCTGGGGCCAGACGGCGTTCCAGAACTTCCGCGTGGTGCCGCCGGGCGCCGGCATCTGCCACCAGGTCAACGTCGAGTACTTGGCGCAGACGGTTTGGACCGCCGACATCGAGGGCAAGACCTTCGCCTACCCGGACACGCTGTTCGGCACCGACAGCCACACCACCATGGCCAACGGCATCGGCGTGCTCGGCTGGGGCGTGGGGGGCATCGAGGCGGAGGCGGCGCTGCTCGGCCAGCCCATCGCCATGCTGATCCCGGACGTGATCGGCTTCCGCCTGACGGGCGCCCTGCCCGAAGGCAGCACGGCGACCGACCTCGCGTTGCAGGTGACGCAGATGCTCCGCAAGAAGGGCGTGGTCGGCAAGTTCGTCGAGTTCTTCGGCTCCGGCCTGGCCGAGCTGTCCGTCAGCACGCGCCTGACAATTGCCAACATGGCCCCGGAATACGGCGCCACCTGCGGCATCTTCCCCATCGACGGCACGACGCTCGACTACCTGCGCCTGACCGGGCGGGACGAGTCGCGCATCGCGCTGGTCGAGGCTTACGCCAAGGCACAAGGCCTGTGGGTGGACGCCGACACGCCGGATGCCGTTTACACCGACATCATCGAGCTGGACCTGTCCACGGTGATGCCGAGCATCGCCGGGCCGAAGCGCCCGCAGGACCGGGTGCTGCTGAAGGACGCCTCCGCCGCGTTCCGCGCCGACCTCACCAAGGGCCTGGGCGTGCCGGCGAACGATGCCAGCCGCAGCGCCGCGGTGGCGGGCAAGAACTACGAGATCACCCATGGCGACGTGGTGATCGCGGCGATCACCAGCTGCACCAACACCAGCAACCCCTACGTGATGCTGGGCGCCGGGCTGCTGGCCAAGAAGGCGCGGGCCAAGGGCTTGCGGCCGAAGCCCTGGGTCAAGACCTCGCTCGCCCCTGGCAGCCAGGTGGTGACGGAGTACCTCGACAAGGCCGGGCTGAGCGACGAGCTGGACGCGCTGGGTTTCCAGCTTGTGGGCTATGGCTGCACGACCTGCATCGGCAACTCCGGCCCGCTCGACGAGGCGATTGCGGACGCCATCGAGGCGAACAAGCTGGTGGCGGTGTCGGTGCTCTCGGGCAACCGGAACTTCGAGGGCCGGGTGCACCCGAACGTGCGGGCCAACTACCTCGCCTCCCCGCCGCTGGTCGTGGCCTACGCCCTGCTCGGCACCATGAACCAGGACATCACCACGGCGCCGCTCGGCACCGGCGACGACGGCCAGCCGGTGTTCCTCAAGGACGTGTGGCCGACCAACCAGGAGATCCTGGACACGGTGCGGGCCAGCCTGTCGCGGGAGCAGTTCATCCGGCGCTACGGCGAGATCTTCCAGGGCACCAAGGAATGGCAGGCCATCGAGGTCGATGCCAGCAGCCAGACCTACCGTTGGAACAGCGGCTCCACCTACGTGCAGAACCCGCCGTACTTCGACGGCATCACCATGACGCCCGCGCCGGTCACGGACATCGTGGGCGCCCGGGTGCTCGCGATGTTCGCCGACAACATCACGACCGACCACATCAGCCCGGCGGGCAACATCAATAAGGCTTCGCCCGCCGGCGAGTATCTCGGCGAGCGCCAGGTGATGCAGCGCGACTTCAACAGCTACGGCTCCCGCCGCGGCAACCATGAGGTCATGATGCGCGGCACCTTCGCCAACATCCGCATCAAGAACGAGATGGTCGCGGGCGTCGAGGGCGGCTGGACCCGGCACCAGCCCGACGGCGAGCAGATGCCGATCTACGACGCCGCCATGCGCTACGCCCGCGAGG
>CAXSEX010000167.1:0-8937 GCA_964236415.1 uncultured Acetobacteraceae bacterium
CGACGATGTAGCCCATTTCCGACCGCCACGCCGTCAGCGTAGCTCTCTGGCGAAGCCGGCGAGGTACTGACGCCCGTCCTGTTCCGCCAGCTTGAGATAAGATGGCAGCAGCGGCGAGCCGAGGTCATGGAGGACGCCCAAGGCGGCCATGCGCTGGTACTCGTCTCCTGTGTCCCAGGCGCGTTGGGCCAGTTCTTCCGCAATCGGCGCTTTTCTTTGGCCGAGTGCAATGAGCGCCCTGCGGTTGACATACTCGTCATCGTCGGCAGCATAGGCTTCCAGCAGGGGCACGACCTCGCCCTCATCAGCCTCGACGGTGCCGAGGGCGGCAGCAAGCTGCCAGCGTGCGTCCCGCTCCGCCGAGCCTGTGCCAGCCCCAGCGAGCACCAAAAGATGCTTCGGTCGCCCGGCAAACTGGTTCTTGAGTTCCTCGATTTCGTTGTCGCGGGCGAGGACGTAGAGGAGCAGTTCGATGATGGACCGATCCCATCGCTGCGGTTCGGAGGAGTCCAGAAAGGCGGCAGCGGCGCTCCACAGCTCCGGCCGGTAATCGTAATCGCACTCCCACACGTTTGAGCGTTCAGCCTGGGGGTAGGAAGCCGCCCAAGCGCGGAACTTGGCGACGGCGTACTCGAATCTAGCCCTCACATCTGACATCGGACACGGCACCTTGGAAGCTGGCCTTTACAGTCGAAAGCCCGGCCTGATGGGTGCCAAGACTTGTCCGGCATGGTGGATGCAAGCAACTCGCAGAAGCGGGCCATGAAGCGGTCTCAATCCGGCGGGGGCCGACGCATGAAGTCGAAATCGCAGCCCTCGTCCGCTTGCAGCACCGTGTCATGATAAAGGTGGGCGTAGCCGCGCTGCGCCCAATCTGGCCGGGTCGGCGGCGCGAGCAGGGCCTGCCGCCGGGCCAACTCCTCGTCGCCCACCAGCAGGTCGATCCGCCGCCCGGCGGTGTCGAGCCGGATCAGGTCGCCCGATTGCACCAACGCCAACGGCCCGCCCGCAGCGCTTTCGGGTGCGATGTGCAGCACGATCGTGCCGAAAGCGGTGCCGCTCATCCGGGCGTCCGAGATGCGCACCATGTCTTTCACCCCCTGCCGGCCAAGCTGCTTCGGGATCGGCAGGTAGCCCGCTTCCGGCATCCCCGGCGCCCCTTTCGGGCCGGCGTTGCGCAGCACCAGCACGTCGTCCGGGCCAACATCGAGCGCCGGGTCGTCGATACGCGCAGCCATATCGGGAATGGAGTCGAACACCACCGCGCGCCCGGTGTGCTGCAGCAGGCGCGGCGTCGCGGCGGAGTGCTTGATCACCGCCCCGCGCGGCGCGAGGTTGCCGTGCAGCACCGCCATCGCGCCCACGGGCTTGATCGGGTCGTGCCGCGGCCGGATCACGGTCTGCCCCGGCACCTGCTCGGCCGCCGCCGCCACGTCACGCAACGTCCCGCCGCCGACCGTGCGGGCATCCCCGTCAATCAGGCTGCCCAGTTCCGCAAGCAGCCGCGGCATTCCGCCGGCATGGTGGAAATGTTCCATGTAGTGGTCGCCCGACGGCTTCAGGTCCACGAGCACCGGGACCTCGCGCCCCAGGGCGTCGAAGGCGTCCAGGTCGATCCGGTGCGGCGTCCGGTTCGCGATGGCGGTCAGGTGGATCAGCCCGTTGGTCGAGCCGCCGATGGCTTGCAGCACGACCTGCGCGTTGCGGAACGCCGAGGGCGTCAGCAGTTCGCTCGGACGCGGGCCACCGGCGACGGCCATCTCGGCCGCCCGCCGCCCGCTGGCCTCGGCCAGGCGCACGCGCTCGGCGTGCGGCGCGGGGATGGTGGCGGCGGTCGGCAAGGCCAGCCCCAGCGCCTCGGTCACGCAGGCCATCGTGCTCGCCGTGCCCATCACCATGCAGGTGCCGACGGAAGGGGCGAGCCGGCCCTCAACCATCTCGATCTCCGCCGCATCGACCGTGCCGGCGCGGTGGGCGCTCCACAGCCGGCGGCAGTCGGTGCAGGCGCCGAGCACTTCCCCCTTGTGATGGCCGACGACCATGGGGCCGACGGGGACCACGACGGTTGGCAGGTCCACGCTGGCCGCCGCCATGATCTGCGCCGGCAGCGTCTTGTCGCAGCCGCCGATCACGATGACCGCATCCATCGGCTGGGCGCGGATCATCTCTTCCGTGTCCATCGCCATCAGGTTGCGCAGGAACATGGAGGTGGGGTGGGCGAAGCTCTCGTGGATCGAGATCGTCGGGAACACCATGGGCATGGCGCCGGCCAGCATGACGCCGCGCTTCGCCGCCTCGATCAGCGCGGCGGCGTTGCCGTGGCAGGGGTTGTAGTCGCTCGCCGTGTTGGTGATGCCGACGATGGGGCGGTCGAGCGCGTCGTCGGAGTAGCCCATCGCCTTGATGAACGCCTTGCGCAGAAACAGCGAGAACCCGGCGTCGCCGTAGCTCGTGAGACCCTTGCGCAGCCCCTTGTCCATCCCCCGCTCCCCTTCATGCCTACACGCGCCGGCACATTGCACTTCGGGGCGGCCTATGAACAATGGCCTGAATCAGCTACCGGTTCGCTGCAAATGAATTGCATGCCCCGACCGGGCGGGCATCGCATCAAGAGTCGGCGATGCCCGCATCCATGAAGCGCGGGAAACGTATCAGTTCAATAACGCAACTTACCGAGGATCGTTCATGCGCAATCTTGTCCGTCCCGCAAGCATTGCCGGCCTCGCGGCCGTTCTGCTGTGGGGATGCGCCTCGCCACCACAAGGAGTGACGCCCAACCAGCCCACGGCCGACATGGCGGCGGTGCTGGCCGCGCAGGCCGATCTTGGCGCCAAGCCGATCGACGGCCTGACGCCGGCGCAGGCACGTATGGGCCCGTCGATTGCCGACGCGGTGCTGCGGGTGGAGCAGCAGCGCGGCATGAGCACGGCGCCCATGCCGGCGCGGGTCGAGGACATCCAAGTGCAAGGCGCCGCCGGGCTGCTTCCGGCCCGGGTGTACCGGCCGGCCGCGGCGACGCCGGGTCCGTTGCCGATCATCCTGTATTTCCATGGCGGCGGCTGGGTGATCGCGACGATTGACACCTATGACAGCTCGGCCCGGGCGTTGGCGAACGGCGCCGGGGCCATTGTGGTGTCGGTGGAGTACCGGAAAGGGCCGGAAGACCGCTTCCCCGCCGCGCACGACGACGCCATCGCCGCTTACAAGTTCGTGCTGGAGCACGCGGCGCCGCTGGGCGGCGACCAGCGGCATGTCGCGGTGGCCGGGGAAAGCGCGGGCGGCAACCTGGCCTTCGACGTGGCGCTGGCCGCCCGGGACCAGAAGCTGCCGATGCCAGTGCATGAGCTGCTGGTCTATCCCGTCGCCAGCACGGACCTGACGGCGCCGAGCGTGCAGGAGAACGCACAGGCGAAGCCGCTGAGCCGGGCCGCGCTGGAATGGTTCATCAAGTACTATGGCCGCGGGCCGCAGGACACGGCAGACACGCGGCTCAACCTCCTGGGCGTGTCTGACCTGCAGGGCCTGCCGCCCACGACGATCATCCTGGCGCAGATCGACCCGCTCCGGTCGGGCGGCGAGATGTTGGGCGACCGCTTGCGCACGGCCGGCGTGCCGGAGGAGACGCGGCTCTACCCCGGCGTGACGCATGAATTCTTCGGCACCGGCGCGGTGGTGCCGGAGGGCAAGACGGCGGTGGCGTTCGCGAGCGAGCGGCTGCGGCAGTCATTCGACGCCATGCCGCCCATGGCCGCGCCGACCCGGCGCGGTGGGGCAGTCCGTGCCCCCACGGCGCGGAGAGGCTGACGATGACGGAGTCGGTGTGTCACAGCAACCCACCACCCGCCGCAGACCGGGCGAGCCTCCACCGGCGACGTTCCGGGTTGAACCCGGCATGACCTGACCGGCAGGGGTCAGACGAAAGTTCTGGCCCTTTCCTTGCATGGCATGTTCTTAAATGGGCACCGCCAGTTGCGGCGGGGTCGAGGCATGTCCCAGCAAGGGAGCGAACTGACATGATTTCACGCCGTAACGCCATCCAGACCGCGGCCGTTCTCGCCGTGACCACCGCGGCGGCGCGCGGCGCGCAAGCCGCTGACAAGGTGATCAAGGTCGGCATCAACCTGTCCTTCACCGGGGCCGACGCGGAGACCGCCGGGCGGATCGGCAACGGCGCGACTATCGCGTTCGAGGAGGCGAACGCCGCCAAGACGGTGCCGGGCTACACGTTCCAGCTCGTGAAACTCGATGACGCGACGGCCACCGCGGGGCAGTACGACCCGGCGCAAGCGGCGACCAACGCGCGCACCATGGTGTCGGACAAGGCCTACATGGCGGCGCTCGGCCCGCAGATGTCGGGCGCGGGCAAGGCGATGGCGCCGATCCTGAGCCAGGGCAACCTCGCGATCATCACGCCGTCCTCGACCAACCCGGATCTCACCGACCCGAAGTTCGCCCAGCAATACCGCCCGGCCGGCAAGGCGATCTATTTTCGGACGGTCGCAACCGACGCCTACCAGGGTCCGAACATGGCCAACTACATGGCCGACACGCTGAAGGTGAAGACGATTTTCGTGCTCGACGACTCCGGCGCGTATGGCGTGGGCCTCGCGGATGCATTTCAGGCGCAGGCGGAGAAGCGGGGCATCAAGGTGCTGGGGCGCGACCGGCTGGACCCCAAGGCCGCGGACTACGCGCCGATCCTGACCAAGATCAAGTCGTTGAATCCGCAGGGGCTGTACTATGGCGGCGTGAGCCAGGCGGGCGTCAAGCTGGCGAAGCAGGCGTATGAGATCATCCCGGACGTCATCAAGGCGGGCGGCGACGGGATGCAGAGCGCGGACCTGCTGAAAGGCGCCGGGTTCCCCGCGGTCGAAGGTTGGTATGCGACCGTCGCCTCCCCGCACGTCACGGAGGACCCGGCCGCCGCCCAGTTCAGCGACCGTTACTTTGCGCGGTTCAAGCAGCACCCCGACGACTATACCATCACCTGCTACACCGGCGCCCAGGTCGTCATCGCGGCGGTGAAGTCCATCGCGGCATCCGGCAAGCCGGTGACCCGGGACGCGGTGCGCGACGCAATCCAGCGGGTCAAGCTGCCGAACAGCATGATCGGCTCGGTCGAATTCGACGAGAACGGTGACCTGCGCAACAAGATCATCAGCGTGTTCCAGATCCGCAAGGACGCCGACAAGCCGCTTGAGGACCCGGACGCGCAATACAAGTACGTGGGCACAGCGCCGGTCGCCTGAGCCGTGACATCCGCCGACCTGCTGCTGCAGCAGGTGATCAACGGGCTGAGCCTGGGGGCGATGTACTCGCTCCTGGCGCTCGGCTTCACCTTGGTTTACGGCATCGCCGAGCTGATCAACTTCGCGCATTTCAACGTGTTCATGGTCGGCGCGATGGTCGCCATGCTCACGCTGCAAAGCTTCGGGCTGGTGGGCCAGGAAACCATCCTGACCGGCCTGCCGCTGATCGGCACGCTTCTGGCGGCGTTCACCGTCGCGATGCTGGTGTGCGGCGGCATCGGGGTGGGGATCGAGCGGTTCCTGCTGCGTCCGCTGCGCGGCGTCACCGGGCCGGCGCCGATGATCACGACCATCGGCGTGTCCTACGTGCTGTTCAACGTCGTGCTGCTGACGCTCGGGTCGGACGCGAAGAACTTCCCCAACCCGCTGCCCCCCGTCGCCTGGCACATCGGGGGCGCGGTGCTGCGGCTGCGGGAGGTGCTGATCTGGGTCATCGCCTTGGCGCTGATGGCCGGGCTGACCTACTTCGTGCAGCACACCCGCATAGGCAAGGCGATGCGCGCCACCGCGCAGGACCCGGAAGCGGCGCGGATGATGGGCGTCGAGGTGGACCGCGTGGTGATGACCACATTCTTCCTGAGTTCCGCATTGGCAGGCGCTTGCGGCATGATCTTCGGGCTGTACTACAACCTGGCGAAGGTCGATATCGGCTTCGCCGCCGGGCTGCGCGCCTTCGCCGCCGCGGTGCTGGGCGGCATCGGCAACGTGCCCGGCGCCATGCTGGGCGGCGTGCTCATCGGGCTGATCGAGGCGGTGAGCGGGCAGACGGTCGGCACCGCCTGGGCCGACGTGATCATCTTCGGGCTGCTGGTGCTGGTGCTGGTGGTGCGTCCGGCCGGGCTGATGGGCCGCCTGGCCCCGAACAAATCCTGAAAGGGTTGCGTATGGGGTCATCCGCACTCGCCTACGTGTCCCGCCCGCTGGCTGGCCTCTCGCCGGAGCGGCGGCGGGGGCTGGGGTTGGTGGCGCTCGGGCTGGCGCTGCTGCTGTTCCCGCTGGTGTATGACGATGACGCCACCATCGACAGCGTCGCCAACGCGATGTCGTATGCGACATTGGCGCTCGGGCTGAACGTGGTGGTGGGGTTCGCCGGGTTGCTGGACCTCGGCTACGCCGCGTTCTTCGCCATCGGTGCCTATTATTACGGCATCTTCAGCAGCTTCCAGGTGATGCCGCTTTGGAGCGGCGCCTGGGCGCCGCTGGCGTTTCTCGGCCTCGTTGAGAAGATGAACCAGGGCGGCCCGGACCTGGTGCACTTCACCCTGTCGTTCTGGCTGGCGCTGCCGACCGCGGCGCTGGTCAGCGCGGCGTTCGGCGTGTGCTTCGGCGCCCCCACCTTGCGGCTGCGCGGCGACTACCTGGCCATCGTAACGCTTGGCTTCGGTGAGATCGTGCCCATCGTGGCGCGCAACATGGACGGCATTACCAACGGCGCCGCCGGGCTGAACGGCATCCAGGCGCCGCGCCTGTTCGGCCAGAGCTTCGGCGTGGACTCGACGCCGTATTACTACGTGGGCTTGGGCCTGGTGGCGCTGCTGATCTTCGTCTCGACCCGGCTGCGCGACAGCCGCATCGGCCGCGCCTGGATGGCGATCCGCGAGGACGAGACGGCGGCGGGCGCGATGGGGGTGAACCCGGTGCGGTTCAAGCTGCTGGCGTTCGCCATCGGCGCGGCGTTCGCCGGCATGACGGGCGTGTTCTTCGTCGCCAAGCTGCAAACCGCGACGCCGGAGATGTTCAATTTCAACGTGTCTTCCATGCTGCTGGTCATGGTCGTGCTGGGTGGCATGGGCAGCGTGTGGGGCGTGGTGGTCGGCGCCGTGCTGCTGCAGCTCATGCAGACCTGGTTCCTGCCGCAGCTCACGGGATGGCTGCACGACCTGGGAGACGCCGTGGGCAGCCCGGCGCTCACCCGCATCGACCTGGTGCAATGGACGCAGTTGTTCTTCGGCCTGATCCTGATCGGCATGATGCTGTACCGGCGCAACGGGCTGATCCCCGCGACGCGCAAGGCGCCGCCGCTCACCTTCGCCGCACAGCACGCGGAGGTGACGCGCGGCGGCTTCCTGAACCTCGACCGCATCCCGCGCTGGGAGCCGGGGGAGGGCGCGCTGGAGATCCGCGGCGTTTCGGTGCTGTTCGGCGGTCTGGTGGCGCTGGACGGCATCGACATCAGCGTGCCCGCAGGGGGCGTGGTGGCGGTGATCGGGCCGAACGGGTCGGGCAAATCGACGCTGTTCAACGTGATCACCGGGCTGGTGCCGGCGTACTCCGGGTCGATCACGTTCCGCGGGCAGGAGCTGCTGGGCCTGCCGCCGCATCAGGTGCTGGCGCGCGGGGTGGCGCGGACGTTCCAGAATATCCGGCTGTTCCCGAACCTGACGGTGCTGGAGAACGTGATGGTCGGGCGGCACGCGCGGCTGCGCAGCGGGGCCGTGGCCTCCGTGCTGCACACGCCCGGCAACCGGGCGGAGGAACGGGCGGCGCAAGCCTCCGTGCTGGACCTGATCGCGATGTTCGGCAACCGGCTGGCGCCGCGGGTGGGGCAGGCGGTGAGTGGGCTGTCCTACGCCAACCGCCGCCGGGTGGAGATCGCACGGGCGCTCGCGTCGCGTCCGCAGATCCTGCTGCTGGACGAGCCGACCGCGGGCATGAACCCGGCGGAAACGCTGGAACTCGCCGAGCAGATCAAGTCGCTGCACGAGATGGGGCTGACGATCCTGATCATCGAGCACAAGCTCGACGTGGTGACGGCGCTGGCCGACACGGTGGTGGTGCTGGACCACGGCGTGAAGATCGCCGAAGGGCGGCCGGAGGAGGTGCGGCGGAACGAGCAGGTGCTGACCGCCTACCTGGGCCGCGCCGCCCGGGCCGCGGCGATGGAGGCCGACCGTGTCGCCTGATGCCGCACCCATGTTGCAGTTCCGCGGCGTGAACACGCACTACGGCGACCTGCATGTGCTGAAGGACGTGAACTACACCATCGCGCCGGGCGAGATCGTGTCGCTGCTGGGCGGCAACGCCTGCGGCAAATCGACGACGATGAAGACCATCATGGGCCTCGTGCGGCCGACCAGTGGCGCGGTGCTGTTCGAGGGCCAGCCCATCGAGCGCCTGTCCACCAGCGCCCGGGTCGCCCGCGGCATTGCCCCGGTGCTGGAGGCCCGGCGCCTGTTCCCGCGCATGACGGTGTTCGAGAACCTGGAGATGGGCGCCTACACACGGCCGCGCGACGCCGGGTTCGAGGAGGACTTGGAGCGGGTGTACGGGCTGTTCCCCCGGGTGAAGGAGCGGCGCGCGCAGCTCGCCGGCACGCTGTCGGGCGGGGAGCAGCAGATGGTGGCCATCGGCCGCGCCCTGATGGCCCGGCCGCGGCTGATCTGCATGGACGAACCGTCGATGGGCCTGTCGCCGCTGTTCGTGGAGCAGGTGTTCGACATCATCCAGGCGATCAACCGCCAGGGGACGACGATCTTCATGGTGGAGCAGAACGCGGCCATGGCGCTGCAGGTCGCGCACCGGGCGTATGTGCTGCAGACTGGGGTAGTGGTGCTGTCGGGGACGGCAGAGGAACTGCGGCGGAACGAGGATATCCGGCAGGCTTACTTGGGGGAGATGACGGTGGGGG
>CAXSEX010000168.1:0-8932 GCA_964236415.1 uncultured Acetobacteraceae bacterium
GGCTGGTTCGAGCAATGGTGCGCCGACGAGTTCCGCCACGGCGAGGCGTTCGCCCTCTTGATGCGCGCCGACCCCAAGGTGCTGACCGGCTTCAACAAGCTGTGGATACGGTTCTTCCTGCTCGCGGTGTTCGCCACGATGTACGTGCGCGACCACGCGCGCCCGGTGTTCCATGCGGCGCTCGGCGTCGATCCCACCGACTACGACTTCCAGGTGTTCCGCATCACGACCGAAATCTGCAAACAGGTGTTTCCGGTGTCGCTCGACCTGGACCACCCGGGTTTTGCCCAGGGGCTTGAACGGCTGCGCGCCATCACCGTGGCCAAAGGCGCGGCGCGGCGGCAGGGCGGCATGATAGGCCGGATCAAAGGTGCCGTGCTCACCGCGGCGGCGGCGGCGGCGTTTGCGCGGCTTTACCTGATCCCCCCGAAGAGCAACACGATGCCGGAGCGGGTCCGGCTCGCCCCCGCCTGGTAGCGCCGTCCGTTATGCCCTCCTGCGCCGGCCCGGCGTCCTACGCCCTGTTCGTCTGGTGGTTCAGCACCGGGCTGATCATCTGGCTGGACAACCTGCACCCTCGCACCTTCCGCTGGAGCATGTCGGCGGGCACGGCGCTGTTCGGCGTGGCGCTGTGGCAGTTGGGCGCGACGGCCTCGGACGGCTCGGTCTGGGGCGCCTACGCCGCTTTCACCTGGGCCGTGCTGGCCTGGGGCTGGCAGGAGATGGGCTTCTTCATGGGCTACGTCACCGGCCCGCGCCGCGTCGGCAGCCCGGCGGGCGTCAGCGAGTGGCGGCGGTTCCTGCACGGCGTCAGCGCCTGCCTTTACCACGAGCTTGCCATCCTCGCGACCGCCGCGGTCATCGCCTATGCGACCTGGGGCGCAGTGAACCAGGTCGGCGCCTGGACCTTCTACGTGTTGTGGGCCATGCGGGCCAGCGCCAAGCTCAACTTCTTCCTGGGCGTGCTGAACCTGGGCGAGCAGTTCATCCCTCCCCATCTCACCTACCTCAGAAGCTATCTGCGCCGCCGCCCGATGAACGCGCTGTTCCCGGTGTCCGTGACCGTGGGCACCGCCGGCATCGTCGTCCTGCTGCAGCGCGCCGCGGCCCCAGGGCTTGGCGACGCCCAATTCGCCGGGCTGGCCTTTGTCATCGCCATGCTGGTCCTTGCGGTGATCGAGCACTGGGTTCTTGTCTTGCCGATACCATTTGACAAGCTGTGGAACTGGGTCCTGACGCTGCGGCGGCCCGCCCTGGCAAAGGCCGAGCGCCCCCGTCCCACCGCTGCCGCAACCTTCTGAGGTTTGGATTTTCCGATGGACTACGAACGGTTCTTCCGCCGCGAGCTTGACACCCTGCGGCAGGGCGGCAACTACCGCGTGTTCGCCGACTTGCAGCGCCGGGCCGGGGCGTTCCCGACCGCGGTGCACCTGGGCGGGCGGGCGCCGTCGGACGTGACGGTCTGGTGCTCCAACGACTACCTCGGCATGGGGCAGCACCCCTTGGTGCTTGAAGCGTCTCACGAGGCGCTGGACAAGTGCGGCGCCGGGGCCGGCGGCACGCGCAACATCGCCGGCACCAACCATTACCACGTCATGCTGGAAGAGGAGATCGCCGACCTCCATCAGGCGGAAAGCGCGCTCCTGTTCAATTCCGGTTACATGTCGAACTGGGCGGCGCTGAGCACACTCGGCGCGCGGCTGCCGGGCTGCGTCGTGCTGTCGGACGCGCTGAACCACGCTTCCATGATCGAGGGCATCCGCCACAGCCGGGCGGAGAAGATGGTGTTCGCCCACAACGACCCGGAAGACCTGGACCGCAAGCTCGCCCAGATCGACCCGGCGCGGCCAAAGATGGTGGTGTTCGAGAGCATCTACTCCATGGACGGCGACGTCGCCCCCATCGCCGAGATCTGCGACGTGGCGGAGAAGCACGGCGCCATCACCTACCTGGACGAGGTGCACGCGGTGGGCCTGTATGGCCCGCGCGGCGGCGGCATCGCGGAGCGGGACGGCCTGCCCCACCGCATCACCGTGACGGAGGGCACGCTGGCCAAGGGCTTCGGCGTGGTCGGCGGCTACATCGCAGGCTCCGCCGCGGTGGTGGATTTCGTGCGCAGCTTCGCCTCGGGCTTCATCTTCACCACGGCGCTGCCGCCGGCGGTGTGCGCGGGCGCGCTGGCCAGCATCCGGCACCTCAAGACGAGTTCGGCCGAGCGGGACGGGCAGCAGCGCCGGGTGGCGCAGGTGCGCGCGGCGCTGGACGCGGCCGGGGTGCCGCACATGGACAACCCCAGCCACATCGTGCCGGTGATGGTGGGCGACGCCGCGTTGTGCAAGCACATCAGCGACCAATTGCTGGAGCAGTACGGCGTTTACCTGCAGCCGATCAACTACCCGACCGTGCCGCGCGGCACGGAGCGGCTGCGCATCACGCCGTCGCCGCTGCACACCGACGCCGACATCGCCCACCTCGTCGCCTCGCTGTCGGCCATCTGGTCGGAACTGAGCCTCAAGCGCGTCGCGTGACGCGGCCGCTTGCCAGGGGCGAATCAGGCCTCACGTCCGCATCTGATCCCGCCATGGTGACGGGACCGCAACCAGGAAGAAACAGCCATGCAAGACCGTAATGGGGCGTCCCGCCGAGATATGCTGCGCACCGGGGCGATGATCGCCGCTGGCATCGCGGGGGTGGCCGCCGCGCCGTCCGCCCGCGCCGAGGACGAGAAGATCGCGCAGGAACTGGTTCAGTACCAGAATCAGCCCAAGGACGGCCAGGAATGCGACAAGTGCGCGCAATGGGTCGATCCGAACGCCTGCAAGATCGTGGCGGGCACGATCAACCCAAAGGGCTACTGCGTCGCCTACGCACCCAAGGAGGGCTGACGTCGGACGCATCCTTCAGTGGAAGCGATGGACAGCTGGCTAAGCAAGCCACATGTCCCTTGCTTCCACAAGGAGGTTCCGCCATGCCGCTCGACGACACCGATCCCAACCGCCGCCGTCCCGCCCCGCGCTACAACGTCCTGGGCGGCACATTGGAAACCTGCTCGCTCGACCCGATGACCGGCTTCACCCGCACCGGCTGTTGCGAGACCGGGCCGGAGGACGCGGGCAGCCACACCGTTTGCGCCGAGGTCACCGCGGAGTTCCTGGCCTTCAGCCGCCGCCGGGGCAACGACCTTTCGACGCCGCGGCCCGAGTACGGCTTTCCCGGCCTCAAGCCCGGCGACCGCTGGTGCCTGTGCGCGCCGCGTTGGCAGGAAGCGTTCCTGGCCGGCTGCGCCCCCCGCGTCGCCCTTCACGCGACCGAAGCGTCCGCGTTGGGCCACTGCGAGCTAGAGGACTTGCAGCGGCACGCAATCGAATAACCGCAAGTCACGTTGATCCGCTCGCATCGGCGATCTGCTCGCTCCGTCGAAGCATGTAGATTGAAAGCACCAGGATCAGGATGAGGCCCCCGAGCACGCCCAACTCCAACATGTGGGCGTACAACACCGTCTGTGACTCCGACGTCCACTTGCCCGGTCCCGACACTTGCGTCGTCTCAAGCGTGATGACCAGGACGCGCCGGATCGAGGCGATCAGGCCGACGATCAGGAACGGCTGGGCAACCAGCGTGCCAGACCGGAACGAGACACGGACCGTATGCAGGATTTCGACGATCATGAGCGTGAACAGCAGGCGGTCAACGGTCATGACCAGCAACTCCGCGTTGCCATGCTCGCGCGCGGCACTCCAGAGCGCCTCCCCCGCGCTGCCGATTCCCAGCAGCGACGCCAGCACCAGGATCAGTCCCAAGGACGCATAGACGATGCTTTCGGCTCTCAGGAAGGAGCGGCTGACGAACGCGCCCGCGGACGTCGTCTCGTTTTCAGCCTGTTCAGCCTCCTCCATGGTCTTCCCAACCACCCAATGCCTGCTTCAGAGGCTTGTCGCACCGAGCGGGTCTTCGCGGCCATGCCGGCAGCAGTTCGGCCTGCTGCACCATCCATCCGAACTGGTCGCCATGGTCATCCGCACATGCCATGCTGCTACGTTCCTTGGCTTCATGCCCACCACGTCACCAACGTAGCAGGGCAGACTATTCCGCGGCCAGGGCCAAGGCAGGCTCGGCGCGCATCCACACGGCGGTGTCGTGGAACACCGCCCCGCCGTTGGGCGCGGCCGGGGCGTCGCTGGTCAGCGCGTTGATGCCGACGCCGCCGGTGAAATCGGCGTTGGGCCACACGCTCTCAACCACCACCACGCCGGGCTGCAGGCCGGATGACAGGCGCGCATGCACCGTGACCGTCCCCCGGTTGTTGCCGAGCGTCACCCGGCCGCCCTCCGCGATGCCCAGACGCGCCGCGTCATCCGGGTGGACCAGGGCCGTGGGCCGGCCCTCGCGCTTGCGGCTGCCGGGCGTCTCGGTGAAGCTCGTGTTGAGGAAGTTGCGGGCGGGCGCCGCGACCAGGCGGAACGGGTGGTCGGGCGTTGCCCCGTCCGTCGCGGCCCAATGGTCCGGCAGCGCGGGCATGCCCGCATGGTACGGGCCGACCGCGGCCCAATCGGGCGCGAAGCGGAACCGCCCGTCCGGGAAGCCGAACCCGGTCAGAAAATGGCTGCGCTCGAAGCCCTCGTCGGCGTCGATCCATCGCCGGGCGACCACCTCGTCGGCGCCGGGCCAGCCGGACGCGCGCAGCGTCGCGTCCACGAGTTCCATCGCCGTCATCCCGAACCCTGGGTGCGCCGCGCCCAGCCGCCGGGCCAGGCCTTGCAGCACCTCATGGTTCGACCGGCATTCGCCCGGTGGGTCGATCAGCTTCGGCCCCACTTGCAGGTGCGTGTGGCCGCCCGCGGCATACAGGTCGTCATGCTCCAGGAAGGTGGTCGCCGGCAGCACCACGTCGGCCAGCGCCGCCGTTTCCGTCATGAACTGCTCGTGCACGCAAACGAACACGTCGTCGCGAAGGAAGCCCCGGCGCACCCGGTTGCTGTCGGGCGCGACCACGACGGGGTTGGTGTTCTGGATCAACAGGGCCGTGACGGGCGGCCCGCCGCGGAGTTCCGCCGGGTCGCCGTCCAGCACGGCGCCGATCCGGCTCATGTCCATCCGACGGATGCCAGGGTCGCGCGCATCGAGGCCCTCGATCAGCGTCTTGTCCCAATGGTAGATGCCGTTGCCGCGGTGGTTCCAGAACGCGCCGCCGCCGCGGTGCCGCCACTTGCCGCCCACGGTCGGCAGGCAGGTGACGGCATGGAGGTTGGCGCTGCCGTTGCGGCTGCGGGAAAAGCCGTAGCCGATGCGCAGGAACGCCCGGTCGGTGCGGCCATACAGCGCCGCGAAGCCCTCGATCTCGGCCACGGTCAGCCCGGTGATCCCCGCCGCCCACTCCGGGCCGCGGTCGCGCAGGTGCGCTTCCAGCCGATCCGGGCAGTCGGCGTACTCGGCCATGTACTCGCGGTCGGCGGTGCCGTCCCGGAACATGACGTGCATGGCGGCGCAGGCCAGCGCGCCATCGGTGCCGGGGCGCGGCGCCAGGTGGAGGTCGGCCGCGGCGGCGCTGGGCGTGCGATAGGGATCGACGACGACGAACCTCGCCCCCCTTGCCTTCCGGGCGCGGGTCACGTGGGTCATCACGTTCACCTGGGTGGACACGGGGTTGCCGCCCCACATGACGATCAGGTCGGACTCCGCCATTTCCCGCGGGTCCGGCCCGCCAAAGCGGCCGACACCGGCGGCCCAGCCGCTTTCGGAGGCCGTCGAGCAGATGGTGTTGTGCTGCCGCGAGTAGCGCATGACGTGGCGCAGCCGGTTGATGCCGTCCCGCTGCACCAGGCCCATGGTGCCGGCGAAGTAGTAGGGCCACACCGCTTCCGGCCCGTGCCGCGCCGCCGCATCATTGAGCGCCCCGGCAATGCGGTCCAGCGCCTCCTCCCAGCCCGCCTCGCGGAACGCGCCCCCGCCTTTCGCACCGGTGCGGATCAGCGGCCTGAGCAGGCGGCCCGGGTGGTGCACCCGCTCGGCGTAGCGCGCGACCTTCGCGCAGATCACCCCGGCGGTGTACGTGTTGTCCGCGGCGCCGCGCACCGCGCCGATGCGCGCATGGTCCAGCACTTCCACCTCCAGCGCGCAGGTGCTGGGGCAGTCGTGCGGGCAAACGGTGCTGCGGAATGGGCCGGCCATGCGCGCTCCTTCGGCTGATCGCCCGGGCGCCAGCCCGGGCCTGCCCTTCCTTTACGGTGCCTGGGGCGGGGATGGGAAGCGGCGCCTCCAAGACCCCGGCGCACGCCATAACCGGCTCGAACTGAAGATGGTCCAGGAAGCAGCAGGCCGGGGACCGTCTTCGCTCTGGCCAGCCGTCCTACGTTGCGGCCACGACACAGCGCGCATAACGATCTATAAACAACACAATCTTAACAACGAAACGTCTTGCATTCGTGCATCCGCGAAATGAACCTGCCCGTATAGCGCAGGTGGCATACGAGTCGCCGCGCATAATGTGGGAGCCAGCCTTTATGGACAATCCAGTTGCCTCAACCGAGCCGACGCAGGACGGCGTCAACCGCCGGGCGCTGATCGGCCAGTTCGGCAAGACCGCCGCCGCCGTCATGGCTGTGGGCGCAGCCGTCACCGCCGGCGTGACGCTCACCAGCCCGCCGGCCGAGGCGCAGGGCATCACCGACGCCGACATCCTGAACTTCGCGCTGAACCTGGAGTATGTCGAAGCCCAGTACTACATCCGCGCCTTTTTGGGCCGCGGCCTGGACCCGGCCGACATCAGCGATCCCAACGGCGTGGGCAACGCAGGCTTCGTGCTCGGCGGCTCAGCCGTGCCGTTCCAGACCGCGTCCATTGCCGCCTACGCGCAGAAGATCACGATTGACGAGGTGAACCACGTCCGCTTCCTGCGGCGCGTGCTCGGCAAGGCTGCGGTGGCGCAGCCGAACATCGACCTGCTGAACAGCTTCAACGCCCTGGCGTTCGAGGCGAAGCTCGTGCCGAACGCAACAACGCAGTTCAACCCGTTCGCCGACGAGGTCAGCTTCCTGCTCGGCGCGTTCATCTTCGAGGACGTGGGCGTCACCGCCTATGCAGGTGCTGCGGCGCTGCTGCAGAACAAGGACTACCTGAGTGCTGCCGCCAGCATCCTGGCCATCGAGGCGTACCACGCCGGCACGGTCCGCACCGTCCTCGGCAGCCTTGGCCAGCAGCCTGCGGCCAACGCCATCTCCGCCTTGCGCGCGTCCGTGGGCGGCGGCAAGGAGCAGCCCTTGTCGCTCTCCAACCTGTCCATCAACACGTCGCCGGCGGACAGCGACTCGCTCGCGTTCCGCCGCACGACCACGGAGGTGCTGAACATCGTGTACAACGGCCGCAGCACCGGCGGCGGCTTCCTGCCGAACCAGGCCAACGGCACGATTCGCTAACGATTGCCGGGGCGGGCAAGTCTGGCCCGCCCCAATCGACTTTCGCGGCTCAGGGGCCTGAAAACCCGCGGACCGAACCCCCGGCTTCCTGCCCCTGCCCTATTGGCCCGATGGCCTGCAGCACGGCTCGCATCGCTTCCTCCCCGGCGTGCCAACGGTCGGCGAGCGTCGCGCGGGAAAAGTCGAACACCTTTGCGGGACCGGCCTCGTCAAGGCCCGCGCGGTAGCTGAGATAATGCATCTCCATTGGCCGCCGACGTCCTTCCGCAAGCAGCGCCGCAATGTCCGGCCGGTCGCGCAGCTCGGACGGCAGCATCTCGCGAAGGCGGCCGATTACGGCGCGCAGCTGCTGCTCTCGCTCCTGCCCTTCCAGGAGCCGGCGCGTCTGGTTGCCGAACGCCAGGTCGGTAGCACGCGACAGGCTGGCGCCCAGCGTGTGCGGGCGGCTGCCTTCCGGGGCGAACAGGTCGATGACGAAGCACCGCAAACCCTCAAAGGCCGGGTCATCGGGCACGAGGTCGAGCGGCGCGTTGGAGGCCAGCCCTCCATCGCCCAGCAGCCTTCCTTCGATCTCGACCGGAGCGAACAACGGCAGCAGGGCGCAGGACGCCACGACATGCTCCGGCCCGATCCGCACGCCCCGGCCCGTGTCGAACACCACGCGCTCACCGGTGACAACATCGGTCGTGCAAAGGCTGAGGCGCACGCCGCCCCGGTTAAGGCGGTCGAAGTCGATCAGCTCCGCGACCTGCGCGCGCAGCGGCGCCAGGTCATACAAGGCGGACACGTCGCCCGCCCCGGCCCGCGGACCCGGCGACAGGCGCGGACGGAAAATGCCGGGGCGGCCGAGCAACAGCGTTTGCAGCACGCTTGCCTGATTGTGCGCCTGCCGCCAAACGCCTGCGTCCGGGACGCCGAACCAGAACGACGTGGCCGGCGTCGGGTCCGTCGTCGCGGTCTGCCAGAACTGCCGCAGCCGGGCGACGCGGTACTCCGGCGCATTGCCCGCGATGATCGCGGCGGCCACGGCGCCGATGGAGCTTCCCAGGGTCCAATCCGGAAGCGGCCCCCCGTCCTCCGCCAACGCAGCATATGCGCCGGCCTCAAAAGCGCCCAGGGCGATCCCGCCGGCAAGCACCAGGGCAGTCCGGCGGCTTGGAGGAGGCGTGCGGCTGTCATCCGGCATGCGGCTGCTTTCTGATGGGAAGGCGGCGTGCCCGGTCGGACCCGTCAGGTTCCGCAGAACGTCCGGTATGACGGATCAACCTGCGTCGGCGGCAAGGCGTGCTGCTCGAAGCCCGGCCGATCCTCGAAGGGCTGCGCCGTCGCGTCCAGCAAGGCCTCGAACGGGCCGAGATCGTCCTGCGAGGCTGCGGCCAGGGCTGCTTCAACAAGGTGGTTGCGCGGGATGACCGCCGGGTTCACCTGCCGCATGGCCGTGGCACGCGCGGACGGCGGCGTGGGTTCCGCGGCCAGCCGTGCGCGCCAGCGGGCAGCCCACCCGTCATACGCGCCGCCAT
>CAXSEX010000169.1:0-8922 GCA_964236415.1 uncultured Acetobacteraceae bacterium
CGCATGGTCCAGCACCATCCGCACCGCGCGCTCGCGCACCTCGGGCGAAAACCTGCTCGTTGTTGCTTTCGTCGTCATGGCTCCACCTTCTCAGGAGTTGGAGCCTCCGGGAAACCCGGCGCGGTTCATTTCCCGCAAGCCCGTGGGATGCCCAGGCGCGTCGGCATCTGCGCTGAGCGCGATGCCACGTGTCTCAGGTAGGAGCAGGGTTGCAGCAATGGTCACGAGGTAGCCGCAGAGCGATAGCAGCCCGATCGCCTCTCCCAGCGGCATGACCTGCGCCAGCATTCCAACGAAGGTGACGAAGAACGCCCCGATGCTGCGCCCGAAGTTGTAGGCGAAGCTTTGTCCCGTGGCACGGATCGCCGTCGGGAACAGCTCGGTGAAGTAGGGGCCAAGCGAGCTGTAGATGCCGATGGTGAAGAACCCCAACGGAAGCCCCAGCAGCAGCATCACCGGGTCGGACGCAGGGACGTAGGTATAGACCAGGACGACGACGAGGCTGCAAACGCTGAAGATGATGAAGTTGCGGCGCCGTCCAATGGCGTCGCTGAGGTAGGCGCTGACCACGTAGCCGAAGAACGCGCCAACCGTCACGACCAGCACGTAGGACGACCCGACGGCAGGCGAAAGGTGCCGCACCGTCGTCATGAAGGTGGGAAGCCAGGTGACGATGGCGTAGCCGCTCCCCTGCAGGCCGAGCGCCAGGAGCGAGGCCAGGATCGTGACGCGCAAGTGGGCGGGCTGGAAGATGGTCAGCATGCCGGGCCGGTCGGCGGATGCCGCGAGTCGGCGCTGCGACTCCTCGAACACCTCGGGTTCATGCACGTATCGGCGCAGGAAGATCACCAGGGCCGCCGGCAGGATGCCGGCCCAGAACGCCGCCCGCCAGGCCCATTCCCGCGGCAGGACCAGGAACAGCACGGCCGACAGGATCGCGGCCGCGCCCCAGCCCACCGCGTAGCCGCTTTGGACGCAGCCGACCGCCTTGCCCCGGTGCTGCGGCCGGATGATCTCGCCCATCAGCACGGCGCCGCAGGCCCATTCGCCGCCGAACCCCAGCCCTTGCAGGCTCCGCGTGACGAGCAGCTGCTCGTACGACGTGGTGAAGCCGGACAGGAAGGTGAAAAAGGCATACCAAAGGACGGTTATTTGCATCACCCGCACGCGGCCGTAACGGTCGGCCAGCCCTCCGGCCACCCAGCCGCCGATGGCGGAGGCCACCAGGGTTGTGGTGCCCAGCACGCCCGCCTGCGTCTGGCTGATGCCGAACACCGCGATCAGCGTGCCGACGAGGAAGCTGAACATCTGCACGTCGAGCGCATCCAGCGCCAAGCCGCCGAAGCAGCCCCAGAACGTCCGCTCTTCCCCGAGGGAAAGCTCTTTGTACCAGTTCAGCATCCTGCTTCCTCGGCGTCAGATTGGGCGTCAGGCGGTCACGCCTTCGCCGGCAGGTCGGCCTCAAGCCCGATGGCGCGCGCCGCGTTCAGCGAAACCATCTTGCGGATGTCCTCGTCCGGGTAGCCCAGGTCCATGCACAGCTTGATGCCCCGGCGGAACCCTTCGAGCGGGCTGAACACCCCGGTCTGCCCGAGGTCGGAACACAGGATCGTCTGGTCCACCCCGGCCGCTTCAATGTGCTTGCGGAGGTCCTCCTCCGGCTGCGTCTTGAACTTGGAGCCTTCGAGGAACATGCACAGCGAGTGCTCGACGTAGGCGCCCATGGCGGCCATGCCGCTCACGTCGTTCATGGAGGCGTCCACGATGTCCTCCGGATGCGTCAGCACCATCCGCTTGACGCCCCGGCGCTGCGCTTCCTCGAACACGAGCCAGGTTTCGCTGACGTGCAGGTGGCCGCTGGCCAGGACGATGTCCGTCCTGGCGATGACGTCCAGCACCTCCTTCACGTCGTCCCGCACCGTCTTGTCGCCGTTCAGCACGGGGACGCCCGTGGCCGGCCTGATCTTGCTGGTCGAGGCCGGGTGGACCCAGCTTCCCGTCTTCTCCCAGCGCAGGTGGTTCTCGGCCGCGAGCGTCGGCATCCACACGACCTTGCCGCCCATCGCCGCCGTGTGCTCGACCGCATACGGGTTGAAGCCGCCGACCACGTTGTTCAGCACGATGCTGGAGTAGATCTTCGTCCTCAGCTCCGGGTGGTGCTTGGAGATCAAGGCGGCCGTCATGACGCCGCTGTAGTCGTGGTCCTTCGTGACCACGGCCGCAAAGCCGGCCTTCGACGCTTCCTGGACGAGTTCGAGGTGGTCCACCCCCCGCACGGCGATGGATGGCCCGCTGTGGACGTGCGGATCGATGGCGCCGACCAGGAGCGCGTCGATGCGCTCCCCGACGGTGGGATGGGTGTCGGTCCCGGTCATCTAGCTCTCGTTCGTCTGAAGGTGGAGGGAGGGCGCGGGCTGCGTCCGGTCAAGGTGGTTGCGGAGCGTGAAGGCGACGGCGGCGCTGATCGCCATCATGGCCGCCGTGACCAGGAAGCCGGTCGTGAAGCTGCCTGTCAGGTCGCGGGCGCGGCCTACGATGATGGGCGTCAGCACGCCGCCGATGTTGCCCAGCACGCCGATGGCGGCGATGGCCATCGGCCGCTCGGCCCGGGCGATGAAGGTTTGCGAGATGGAGAACGACAGCGCGTAGGTGGAGTACACCCCGGCTGCCGCCAGCACGATCCCGGCCGCGACCACGACCGGCGAGCTGGCCAGCGCCGTCAGCGCCCAGCCGGCGGCGCCCAGCAGCAGCGCCAGCGTGGTGTTCACGACCCGCTCGCCGCTGCGGTCGGACGCGCGGCTCCAGGTCAGCATGACGACGGCGCCCAGCAGCGGCGCAATCGCGCTGACCAGGCCGACCTGGTGGTCGCTCAGCCCGAACCCCTTGATGACGGTGGGGGTCCAGGTCGTCAGCGTGATGAGGCCGAAGTTCAGCGCCCAGTAGATCGCGCCGCAGGTCAGCACGACGCGGCTCGTCACCACGCCCCACCAGCCCCGGTGCGAGTGGAGGGCGGCTGTGTCGGCCTCGCGCGCCATGGTGTCGGCCAGCCAGCCTCGCTGCTCGTCCGTCAGCCAACCCGCGTCGCGGGGGTAGTTGGTGAGGTAGCGCAGGCAGACCAGGCCGCAGAGCACGGCCGGCGCCCCTTCCAGCAGGAACAGCCATTGCCAGCCGGCGATGCCCCATGTGCCGTCCAGCGACAGGATGGAGCCGGCCAGCGCCGAGGAGGTGAAGAAGCCCAGCGGCAGCGCGAGCATGAACAGGGCGTTGATGCGGGCGCGGTAGGCGCGGGGGAACCAGAAGGACAGGAACAGCACGATGCCAGGCAGGTAGCCGGCCTCGGCGACGCCCAACAGGAAGCGCAGCAGGTAGAACCCCCACTCACCCTGCACGAAGGCCGTCAGCATGGTCACCAGGCCCGACACCACCGCCATGCGCGCCAGCGAGAGCCGCGCCCCGAAGCGCGCGAACATCAGGTTGCTCGGGATCTCGCACAGCAGGTAGCCGAGGTAGAAGATGCCCACGGCGGTGCCGAAGGTCTGCGCGGTAAGCCCGAGCGCCTTGCTCATCGTCAGCGTGGCGAAGCCGACGTTGGTGCGGTCTATGTTGTTCAGCAGGTAGAGCAGGACCAGGAACCAGACCAACCGCAGCCCGGCCCTGCGGACCGTCGCCCGCTCGATGGGAAGCGGCTGGTGCAGGGCCGCGCCGCTCACGGCAGGAAATCCTTGAGGTCGACCCCCTCGTAGTTGGGCGGCATCGCCCGGTCGAACCGCTTGCGCTGGCCCGGCGCCGTCACGGGCGGCTTCGTCGCGTCGATCATCCACTTGGTGCCGACGCGCTGGAACGACTCCACGCCGGGCACGACGGGCGAGACGTTGTCGAGGCCGAACACCTTGACGTTGGGGAACAGGACCACGTCGCGCTCGGCGTGGACGCGAGTGGTCATGGACCAGATGATCTGCCGCAGGTCCGCGGCGTCTATGTCGTCGTCCACGGCGATGGCTACCTTCGGCTGCTGGTAGGGGCCGGACAGGGCGGCCATCAGCGCCACCTTCGCCTGCCCTTCCACCTTGGGCCGCATCTTGATGACCAGCATCATCAGCCCTGACGCGGTAAGGCAGCGGACGTCCAGCAAGTCCATCCCGCCATCAACCTTCTTCAGGTGCTCCATCGTCGCGATCTCGATGCCGAGACAGGTCGTGGACTGCGTGTCCGTGACCGGGAAACCGCAATGCAGGGCGTAGTAGATCGCGTCGCGCCGCCGCGTGATCGCCTTGAGCCGGAAGACATGCGCCTCGCCTGGGTCCGGGTAGGTGCCGGTGACCTCGCCGAACGGCCCTTCAGGCTCCAGGTGGCCGTGCGGAACCAGCTCGCCTTCCAGGACGATTTCGGCCTCGGCCGGCACGTCGATGTCGGAGGTTTCGCAGCGGACCGTGCGGACGCCCTCGCCCAGCAGCGCGCCGGCGAGTTGCAGCTCGTCCAGGCCGAAGCTCGTGGTGAACCCGGCGGCGAACCAGATCGCGGGGTTCACGCCGATGACGACGGCCACCGGCGTCGGCCGGCCCAGGGCCGAGTACTTGTCGTAGATCTTGCGCGCGTGCCGGGGCAGCATGACGAAGCCGGTCTTGTCCGGCCCCATGATCTGCATGCGGTGCAGCGACATGTTGCGGATGCCCGTTTCGGGATCGCGGACGAAGGTGATGCCGGACGGGATGAAGCGGCCCGCGTCACGCTCCGACACCTTGACCGCGGGGATGTCGTGAAGGCTTGCGCCCTCGCCGACGAGCTTGACCTCCTTCACCGGCGCCTGGCTGGCCTCGACCTGCACGGCCGGGATGGGGTGCGCGATCCGGTCGGCAATGTCTTGCAGGAAGGTGGCCTCGCTGATCCCCAGGCCAATCGCCCACTTCTTCCGGTCGGCCACGATCTGGCTGCACGCGGTCCAGCCGGGATGGCCCTCGATGTTCGTGAACAGCGTCGCCTTGCCCAGCTCGTTGAACGCCTTCCACTCGACGGCGGCCATGTTGCGCTCGGGGTGGACGGGTTTCTCGATCCGGATCAACTCGCCGAGCCGCTCAAGCTCCGCCAGGAAGCTTCGGTACGACTGGTCCTTGGACAGGATTGCGATGGAGTCCGGCATGTCAGGCGACACGCAGTGGCGGTTGGACCTTGGTGCGTGTGGCCGTAGTCATGTCGCTTCTCCCAATTTCTTGTCGTTCTGTCCTGCTGTGCGGGACAGTGTTCCGATTTAAGCGGGGAGCGCGATGGTTGTCAACGAGGCCTTGCCGTCGTTCGCTGTCCTGTGGGCCACCTGCCGCCAGCGCCGGAAGGGAGCGGCCCGGCGCCCGGCACCCGGGTGCCGGGCCACCGCTGCTAGGCGCCGGCCGGCATGGGATAGTCGTCGGCGTTGAGCACCCAGCCGGGCTTCTGCGAGAAGTCCAGCCGCGGCGGGCTGAACAGGTCCACAAGCTGGTTCACGCCGCGGCCGATAGCCTGGGTCGTGTGGATGGAGGGTGGCGGGATCACGGCGAGCGAGGGCGACCCGCACAGCTCGTGGTCGTCGTTCCGCCAGCGGTTCATGTCCGTGGTCCACGGCCAGCGCAGGTGGTGGACGAACTCGCCTTGCAGCGCCAGCGACCCTTGCTGGAAGTCGTCGTGGTGGTGCGGCGACAGCTTCGCGGTGTCGCGCGGCCCTTCCCAGGGGTCGAGGTAGTTCACCATCAGCGTCGTGCACCGGAATATCCGGCCGAACCGCCCCGGCGTTGGCGGCACGTCGAGGCTGTAGCTACGTATTCGGAGGCCGCCGGCCGGCTCCGGCCATGGCTCCAGCGACGCCGTGTTCGGCTGCGGCGCCGCGTAGGCGGCGGCGTTGGCGCATAGCGCCGCGATGTCCTCCGCACGGTGGCTGAACAGCCGCACCACCGTGCCGCCCTTCACTACCCGGATGCTGCTGTCGCCGGGGGGAACGAACGCGATCCGGTAGCCGCTGACCGTTTCCTCCTGACCGCCGGCCTGGATGAGGACCTCGCTTCCGGGGTCCGGGAGCAGGATGGCGTACTCGTCCGGCTGGGCCGTCCGCGGCAGCACGGCGCCGGGTTCGGCCTGCGTGTAGGCGACAAGGAAATTCTGTCCCCGCCCGTGCCAGGACTTCGCGAGCGGATCGTGCCCGGCGGGGGGCACCTGGTAGAACTTCAGGTAGTCGGCCCCGGCGTACTCGGTCGCTTGCGGGGCAGTGGACGCCTTTGCCAGGGCGGCGCGGGGGTCGGTCGTGTCATACATGGCGTTGCCTCACGTGTTGCTCGTTGCTGGGTCTGGGCCGGTGTAGCCGAGCGCCCGGGAGATGCGCTGGGCTGCCGCGGTCACCTGGCGGACCTGCTCCTCCGAGGGGGCAGGCTCGACGTACTGGATGCTGTCCACGACCGCGACGGCACCGACGCACGCGCCCGAGCCGTCGAACAAGGGGGCGGCGAGCGCGTTCACGCCCGCCAGCGTCTCGTTGGGCGACACGGCCCAGCCGCGCGCCTTCACCCGCGCGATCTCGGCGCGCAGGGCCGAGGGGCTGACGATCGTGTGTGGGGTGTGCATCTCAAGCCGGCTGCTGAGCACCCGGTTCCGCATGCCCTCTTCGCCCCAGGCCAGCGCCACCTTGCCCTGGGAACTGCCGTGGAAGCTCAGCACGGAGCCTTCGCGCACGCTGATCTCGATGGGCGACTTGCCGAGCATGGTGGCCAGCACGCGGGTCCCGCCCGGGTCAACCTGCGACACCACGACGGGGTGGCCGAGATGGTCGCGCAGCTCGCGCATGAGGGGCCGGGCGACGCTGGCAAGGTCGAAGTGCTCGGCGACAGCGCGGCCCAGGGTCACGAGCCGGGTGCCGACCCTGTACTTGTCGCTGCCGGCAGCCTGCACGACGTAGTCCTGCTCCATGAGCGTGCGAAGGTGGCGGTGGGCGCGGCTCTTCGAGACGCCGATGGCGGCGGCGATCGCCGTTACCCCCGTGTCGCTGCGCTGGACCGCGAGGTGTTCCAGGATCTGCAAGGCGATGGACACCGCCTGTATGCCCTCGCTTGCACCAGTGCCGTCCCCTCTTGGCATGTGCGCCTCCCCGACCCCAGGCATCTCCGGGGTTTGACAGCCCCGGCCACCCACTCCTATGCAGCAGGACGTTGTGCCGGATAGCAGAATAGAGCGCAATCGTGCGGGAGCCAAGGATGCCGGGCCGGCCATGACGACCATGACCTTTTGGGTGTTCTCCCTGGACTTCTACGGACGGGACGGCGTCGCGGCCGCGTGCATCGCCTTGCAGGACGATCACGGCGCCGACGTCGACGTGGTGCTGTTCGCGCTCTGGTGCGCGTCCCGCGGGCGCCGCCTGGACGCGCCCGGGTTGGCCGCCGTTGACGCCGCGGTCGCGCCGTGGCGCCAGGCGGTCGTGCAGCCGGTCCGCCAGGCCCGCCGCGCCCTCAAGCCGGCCCCGTCCCACCCGTTCGACCCGGTCGCCGCCGCGGCGTTGCGGGAACGCCTGCTGTCCGCGGAGATCGAGGCCGAGCGGCTGCAGCAGGGCGCGCTGGAGGCGCTTGCGCCGGCGCCGGGCACGGACGACCCTGGCCGGGCGGCGCGGGACAACCTGGCCTGCTACGCCGGCCACGCAGGCATCCCGCGCGACGCCGCCCCGTTCGCGCCGCTGCTGCGGGCGTTCGCATGACGGCCCGGCGGCTGATCGTGGGCATCAGCGGCGCGTCCGGCGTGATCTATGGCGTCCGGATGCTGCAGAGGCTGCGCCAGGCAGGGATCGAAACCCACCTGGTCATGAGCCGGTCGGCGCAGGTCACGCTCGCCTACGAGACGGACATGAAGGTCGCCGACGTCGCCGCCCTCGCCCACACGACCTATGCCCAGGCTGACATCGGCGCCGCGATCTCCAGCGGCTCCTTCCGCACGCTGGGGATGGTCGTCGCGCCCTGCTCGATGCGGACCTTGGGGGAGGTCGCGACTTCGGTGAGTTCGTCGCTGCTGACCCGGGCCGCCGACGTGGTGCTGAAGGAGCGCCGCCGCCTGGTGCTGATGGTGAGGGAAACGCCCCTGCACCTCGGTCACCTGCGCGCGATGGTCGCCGTGACCGAGATGGGGGCGGTGGTTTATCCGCCCGTTCCGGCGTTCTACGCCAAGCCGGAGACGCTCGAAGACATGGTGGACCAGTCCGTGGGCCGCGCGCTCGACCTGTTCGACATCGACACGGGTTCGGTGCATCGCTGGCGCGAGCCAGCATAGCCGCGCGAGCGGCCGTGTTGCACAGGTCAGAGTTACGGTCGCAGTTATCCCAGCCCCGCCTGCGTTCAGGCGACGCGGACGGAGGTGGGCGGCGGCGGTGTCCTGGGCGGGTTGGCGCCAGTTCCACGGCAGCAGTTCGTGCAGCCGTGACGCGGGATGGCCGGCGATCCGGCGCAGCACGTCGGCGGGCCAGGCGCGCGGGTCGACATCGTTCAGCTTGGCCGTGACGATCAAGGAGTACATGGCCGCAGCGCGGTTGCCGCCCCGGTCTGATCCATGGAACAGCCATGACTTCCTGCCGAGGGCCATCCCGGGGTCATTCTGCCCATATCGGGCAAAAGGTCACCATCCACTATCGTTGGCACCCGCTTCACGGGCGCTGGCTGCGTCGGCGTTACGGTGAGCGCCGGTCCGACGGTGACATGGTTCATGTCGAGGTGGCGCCGGGTATTGTCACAGTGGTTATCGACGAATGGCTGAAGGCCGGGGTGCTTGAAAACGGCTCCCTGACCTACGCGACTGAAGGAACGCCCCAAGGTGGCGTGATCTCGCCGCTGCTCGCGAACATCTGCCTGCATTACGTGCTGGATGAGTGGGCTGCGACAGTGGGGGGCAGACGCCTGAAGGGGCGATACACCCTGATCCGGTATGCGG
>CAXSEX010000170.1:0-8914 GCA_964236415.1 uncultured Acetobacteraceae bacterium
GATCGTGGAAGGCACGCCGGGGCTGGCACTGCTCATCTCCCAGCGGTTGATCGTGTTGGCGTTGCCGGGCATGCGGCCAAGTGCCACTGGTCCCGACAACGGCGATTCCCCATGGTTCACGATCATCACGCCGACCTGGCCGCCGTTGGCGACTGCGAGGGCCAAGGCGTTGCTGCCTGCAAGCGTTGCGGAAACCTCTGCTCCGCCCATGACGGCTGCCGCCTTCGACAGCAGCCGCCCCTGCGGGCCGATGCTGTAGTCCTCGCGGATCACGCCGTACTGCCCGTCGCCGAACAGCTCCCAGAGCGCGCCCATGCCGAGGCCCAGGCCGGTCTGGAACGCCGTGAGCATGAAGTAGGCGGCGAACACCGCGCCAACCGGCCGCTGCTGGCGGACCTCATGGGCGGCGTCGGAGTCTATGTTGTATTCCCCGATGAAGATCGGCGCATCTGCCGCGGCGGTGCCGGCCAGCGCGGCGCGGGCGGTCCGCATGTCGTCGGCCGGGCGCGTGTTGAACAGCTGCGCGTCCGTCAGCACCTCCCCGTCCCCCATCCCGTAGCGGTAGGCGTGGAAGCACACGGCCCCGATCCGGTCCCCGCATGCCTGGGCGAACGAGGCCAGCCGGCCGCCGTTGCACCAGCTGTCCACGGGGCCGATCATGCGGATGGCTGGATCGACCGCGTGGACGGCGCCTGCGGCCGCGTTGAACAGGCCGCAATAGCGGTCGATCGCCAGTGCGTCGTTCTCGTTGCCGACCTCGATCCCCCAAACGTCGAGGCCGGCTTCCTTCAACCGCCGCACGATCTGGGCGCACATGGAGGCGTAGTCGGAGGGGCTGCGCCCGTCCAGCCTCACGCCGACGATCAAGCGGCAGCTCGGGCCGATGAACTTCGCCGCGTTGCGGGTGAAGTTTTCGAGGACCTCCCAGTTCGGCGCATCCACCCCGTGGGCGAAAACCGCATCGCTCCAGTAGTCGGAGCCGGCGCTGCCGACGCCTGCGTTGCTGTTCAGCCGCAGCAGCGGGGGGGCGAGGCGCGCGGCGGCGGCCAGGAACTTCAGATCGGCGCACAATGCGAAGTCCCGGTTCTGCGGAGCGGCGCAGGCGATCCCCCAGAGCGTGGCCGGGGCCATCCGGCCTGTCGGCGACCCGAAGTCCACGGTCAGCAACGTGCCCCCGGCGGCAGGAGCGGTGCCGGGGGCACGGGCGGCGGCATGGGTGGCGAGGTCGGCCAGAAGCTGCGCAGCGCCGGCTCGGATGGAGTTCAAGGTTGCGGCCACTAGTTGCCTTTCAGTGATCCCTGGATCGGCTTCTCCAGCTTGGCACTCCGTCGCTCCCCGTCCTCGTGACCCGCACCGATGGGGGAATTGGGCGGATCAGCCGGTGGCGGGGGTGTCCGGGATGGACAGGAACGCCTGGGCGACGTGCTGGAACGCCTTGTGGCTGCGGCTGACAATCACGGAATGGGCCGCGCCCTTGATGACCGACAGCTGGCGGTCGCCGTTCGGCAGCTTGGCGAAGAAGGCCTGCAGGTCCTCAAGCGTCGAGATGCCGTCGTATTCGCCGCGGGCCAGCAGCACCGGGCAAAGAACGCGGGCCGGGTCCACGAGGGGGAGGTGGGCGGTCATGTCGAGGTAGGTGCCGGTGGGCACGCTGTCGCCGTTGGCGATCTCCTTGTCCACGAAGGCCCGGACGACCTCGGGATCGGTCGTGCCCGGGCGGTCCCGGGTGAAGATGCTTTCCAGCATGGCGCGGTCGCGGGGGCGGCGGTTGTGGGTGCGGTAGTACTCGGTCTGCTCGGCGCGTTTCGCCAGGGTGGGGGAGCCGGCGCCGGTGTAGGTGAACGCCTCCAGCACCAGGCGGCCCATGCGGCCGGGCATCTCCGTCGCGAACGCGGCGGCGCGGATGGCGCCGGAGGACTCGCCCAGCAGGTGGGCGGTGGCCTGGCCGGTTTCCCCGCGGATGAGGTCGGTGGCGGCGATCAGGTCCTGCACGCCGCTGGCGATGTCCGAGTTGGCCTCGGTCCGGGTGGAGCGGCCGTAGCCCTCGTGGTCCAAGGCCCACACGTCGTATCCGAGCCGGGCGAACACGGTCATCAGCGAGTACTCGTCGTGGCCCGGCACCGAAAGGTCGAAGCTGGCGAGGGCCGCGGGCGAGGAGCCGTGGACGAGAAGCAGGACGGGGCGGGGCGCGTCGCCCGGGGCGGGGGCGCCGGCGCGCTTGCGATACATCGCGAGGCGGATGTCCTGGCCGTCGCGGCGCTTGGTGGCCCAGTAGCTCGCGGCCCAAAGGCCGGGCGGCGCCTCGGGAGGCGAAAGGTCCGCCGCGGCGCCGGTAAGGAGGGCGGCCCCGGCCAGCACGGCCGTGTTGAGGAGGTGCCGCCGCCGGGGCTGGGGCGCTTCTGCCATGTGGATCATTCCCTGCTCGTCTTGCCGGAGCTTAGCAGCGGTCCGCGCCGGGGACAGCAGCAAATCGAAGCGCGAGGCCCGCCGGGGGCCGAGCGGTGCCGTCAGGCCAGTTGCCCCATTCCGTGGTGCGCTCCCTGGCGCACCCCGGCCTCAGCCGGGGGCACGGACGCGAACCTGAC
Organism: uncultured Acetobacteraceae bacterium; assembly: GCA_964236415.1. Classification (GTDB taxonomy): domain Bacteria; phylum Pseudomonadota; class Alphaproteobacteria; order Acetobacterales; family Acetobacteraceae; genus CAHJXG01. Next base: position 2,586 of record CAXSEX010000170.1, read on the forward strand.
GCCGACCCCGGTTCCGTTCTCGTCGAGGAACTGTACGCCGCCCGCTTCGAGCGCCCGGCGGATCGCCGCGAGCGTCGTGTCGCGGGGCCGGACGGTCTCGTTCTCGATCATGTTCAGCGTCACCGTCGAGACGGCGGCGCGGTGCGCCAGGGTGGCTTGGGTCCATTTCAGCAGGCCGCGGGCCGCGCGGATCTGGGCGGTGCTGATCATGGCGGCACGCTGTAGCACAAAACTTGAAGAAATCTAAAGTTTGCTGTTGACGTCCTGCAACGAACCCGTGCATACCGCGCCACCGACGGGCCGGATGGGTTTGGGTTCTCTTGAAAGAACCTTCCAAACCCGGGCTTTCATGCCTGTTGGGACGACGGCGCGGGCCGGAAGCCGAGGGTTATCCTCCATATTGGCCAGTGTGGGCCGGGAGGCTTACAGCTCCGCAAGGGGCGGCACCCCTCGGCAACGCATGTCCGCGCCGCTGGCGTAGGCCCGGGCGGGCCGAAGCTTGACGGTTATCTGTCGTGGGTTCGAATCCCATCGGCGCCGCAAAGCGTCGTAGCTCAGCTTGGTAGAGCAATTGTCGTCGGCGATCCCATGACCGCCTGGCTGGTGGGAAGGAAGTAGGAGGCTGGCATGATGTTACCTGAACGACCGCGAAGCGCCGAATGCACGCGTGTCCGCCGATTTCGCCAGCCCGGTTTGCGGCGGCCGAAACTGCTGACCCACGCATGACGTCGCATTCCGACATTCCTCCGGCGGGCCGGAGGCCGAGGGTTACCGGGTCTGCTTCCGCAGATCCGGAGGCGTCCGACCGGATGCCGTAGCGCCCCTTGCCAACATGCCCGCCGGGTCACTTCGACACGAGGCGGGCTATGACCAGCTATCTCAACATCTTCTCGCGACGCGCTGCTGCGGCCACGGCCCAGGCGCTGCCGGTTCCCGGCACCGTGCCGAACTCGGCCGGCGGGCACGTTCATGCCGTCGATGACTGGGCGCGGCTCGACCGCTTCCTGATCCTCGGGTTGGAGGGCGGCAGCTACTACGCCGGCGAGCGTCCGCTCACCCGCGACAATGCCGGGGCGGTGCTGCGCGCGGTTGCGGCGGATGGCCCGCGCGCCGTTTCGCGCATCGCCGCGATCAGCGAGGCCGGCCGCGCGCCGAAGAACGGACCGGCCCTGTTCGCGCTCGCCCTGGCGGCGTCGGCCGACGACCTGGCGACCCGGCGCGCGGCCCTGGCCGCCCTGCCGCGCGTGGCCCGGACCGGCACGCACCTGTTCCAGTTTGCCGAGTTCGTGGGGGGCACGCGCGGCTGGGGCCGGGCGCTGCGCCGGGCGGTGGGGGCGTGGTACCTCCGCCAGCCCGTCGAGCGGCTCGCCTACCAGGTGGTCAAGTACCGCCAGCGCGGCGGCTGGTCGCATCGCGACCTGCTGCGGCTCGCGCACCCGGAGACGACGGAGCCGGACCGCGCGGCACTGCTCGACTGGGTGTGCCGCGGCACGGAGGGCGAGGCACTGCCGGCGCTGGCGCGGGCGGCGTCGGCGCTCGGCTGGGTCGGCACGGGGGCGGACGCGGCGGCGCTGATCCGCGCGCACGACCTGCCGCGGGAAGCCGTGCCAACCGCGCTGCTGAACGAGCCCCAGGTGTGGGAGGCGCTGCTGGAGCGCATGCCGCTCACGGCGCTGGTGCGCTCGCTTGCCAAGCTGACCGCGGTTGGTGTGGTGAAGCCGCTTGGCGAGCAGTTGCCGCTGGTGCTGTCGGCGCTGGGCGACGTGGACCGCATCGCGCGCGCCCGGCTGCACCCGCTGGCGATCCTGCTGGCGCTGCGCACCTACGCGGGGGGCCGGGGCGACCGCGGCGCCCTGCAATGGGAGCCGGTGCAGCCGGTGATCGACGCGCTGAACGCGGCCTTCTACACCGCGTTCGCCGCCGTCGAGCCGACGGGCAAGCGCCTGCTGCTGGCGCTCGACGTGTCGGGGTCGATGGCGGCGGGCCGCGTGGCCGGGTCGTCGCTGACCCCGCGCGAGGCGTCGGCGGCGATGGCGCTGATGACGGCGGCGACGGAGGCGAGCACCCATGTCGTGGGCTTCGGCGCGGCCATGGTGCCGCTGCCGCTGTCGCCGTCGATGCGCCTCGACGACGCCGTGCGCGCCGTGTCGGGCCTGCCGTTCGGCGCCACGGACTGCGCGCAGCCGATGCTGCATGCGCTGGACCGGGGCCTCTCGGTCGATGCGTTCGTGGTTTACACGGACAGCGAGACCTGGGCCGGGGCGATCCACCCGGCGCAGGCGCTGCGGCACTACCGCGAGCGGACCGGCATCGCCGCGAAGCTCGTGGTGGTCGGCCTGGTGTCGAACGGGTTCAGCATCGCCGACCCGGCCGATGCCGGCATGCTGGACGTGGTGGGCTTCGACGCCGCGGCGCCCGCCGTGATCGCCGACTTCATCCGCGCCCGCTGAACCGCTCCGGCAGCCCCGCAAGGGCTGCCGGAGCACCTTTCCAAACGACTTTGCACAAGGAGGACGACCATGCGTCGCCCCAGCGCCTACGAAACCCGTGCCCGCGAGCTGGCCACCCTGGCCGGCCTCGATCCCGACAGCCGCGTCGCCCGCCCCGGCGAAGCGCCCGGCGGCCGTGGCATGCCCGCCTGGTGCGGCTTCCGCGACGCCGCGCGGGCCGAGCACCTCCAGGCCGAGATCGCGTCGGTCGCCCTGCCCGAGCAGGCCGCCGCCTATCGGGATGCGCCCTTGCAGGTGTTCGGCCCGCACGAGGACGCGACGCTGGCGCAGATGCGCAACTGCATGGGCGTGGGCCAGGTCGTGGCGGGCGTGGTGTGCGCGGACGGGCACCTGGGCTATGCGCAGCCCGTGGGCGGCGTGGTCGCCTACGAGGGCCAGGTCAGCATCTCCGGCGTCGGCTTCGACATCGGCTGCGGCAACATGGCCGTGCGGCTCGACACGCCCTACGCGGCGGTGGCGGAGCGGGCGGGCGCGATCCTGGCCGACATCCGCCGGGTGGTGTCGTTCGGCATGGGGCGCGCGAACGCCGAGCGGGCGGAGCATCCGCTGCTCGACGACGAGGACGCCTGGCGCGACGCCGACATGGCCGCCTACCGGCAGAAGGCGGCGGCGCAGCTCGGCACGGTGGGGTCCGGCAACCATTACGTGGACTTGATGCGCGACGAGGCCGGCTTCGTGTGGATCGGCGTCCACTTCGGCAGCCGCGGCCTGGGCCACACGAGCGCCACCAAGTACCTGAAGCTGGCCGGCGGCCAGGACGGCATGAACGTGCCGCCCGCGGTGGTGGACGAGGCCAGCGAGCTGGGCCGCCGCTACATCGCGGCCATGGAGCTGGCCGGACGCTACGCCTACGCCGGGCGCGAGTGGGTGGTGGAGCGCGTGCGCCGGATCATCGGCGGCGCCGTCGTGGACAGCGTGCACAACCACCACAACTATGCCTGGCGGGAAACCCATGGCGGGCGGGACCTGTGGGTGGTGCGCAAGGGCGCCACCCCCGCCTGGCCCGGCCAGCGCGGCTTCGTGGGCGGCAGCATGGGCGACGACGCGGTGATCGTCGAGGGCGTGGACAGCCCGGCCTCGCAAGCGGCGCTGTATTCCACGGTCCACGGCGCCGGGCGGCTGTTCGGGCGCATGCAGGCCAAGCGGACGTTCAAGCGCGCGCAGATGGACCATGGCTGCAGGAGCGCAGCGTCTTGCTGGCCGGCGGCGACCTGGACGAAAGCCCCATGGCCTACCGCCGCCTGCCCGACGTGCTGGCGCAGCACGCCGGCACGATCCGGGTGCAGCACAGCCTGCGCCCGTTCGCGGTCGCCATGGCCGGGGACGGCGAGTTCGACCCCTTCAAGGACTGAGGGGGCGTTCGGCGGGCCGGAGCAACGCCGGGGAGGGACCCGCGGCAACGGATGACGCGATGGCCGTTGTCCTGGTCCGCCCCGGCGGGCGCGGGCCTCAAGCCCGGCCTACGCCCACCTGCCGGCACATGGACAGCAGCGGGCAAGCCGGGCACCTCGGCCGCGGCCCGGTGCAGACGTGCTTGCCGAAGGGCACCAGGCGCTCGTTGATCTCGATCCAGTACTCCTGCGGCAGCTTGGCCCCGAGGGCGGCCATGGTGCGCTCGGGCGTGGACCTGGCGACGTAGCCCCAGCGGTTCGTGACCCGGTGGACGTGGATGTCCACGCAGATGGCGGGCTTGTTGAAGCCGACCGCCAAGGTCAGCGCCGCCACCTTCGGGCCGACGCCGCGGAACGCGGTCAAGCCCTCGGCCGTGTCCGGGACCGTGCCGCCGTGGCGCTCCCCGATGGCGCGGGACAGGGCGAGGATGTCGCGCGCCTTCGGCTCCGGGAAGGTGGCGCCGCGGAGCAGGGCAGCCAGTTCGGCTTCGTCCAGCGCCGCCATCGCCGCAGGCGCGCGGGCGCGGGCGAACAGGCGGTGGCAAACAGGGATCGTGGTCTCGTCCAGCGTGCGGGCGCTGATCAGGCTGGCCACAAGCTGCTCGTAGGGGGTGTCGTACCCCTCGTCCCGGAGCTGGAACATCGCCGCCTTGGGCAGGCGGGCGCAGGCCGCGCGCAGGCGGCGGAACACTTCGTGGATGTCGAAGGGTTCCTTGCTCCCGGGGGCGGCGTCCGGCGGCAACGGGCCGGGGTCGTCAGCCAAGCCGGACCGTTCCCGTCAGCATGGCGAAATCTCCATCCTCAAGCAGAAGCGCCCCGCGGCTTTGGCGCCGATCCCGTCGGCCATTCCCATCCTCCGTCGCGGCATCGGGCACATAAGCGCCGGGCGGGACGCGGGTTGCAGCGGAAACGGCTGTCTCTTGCAGTCGTCGCGGCCGACATCCCGGGTCCACACGCCGCTGCCGAGGCCGAAGCTCGTCCGGTTGGCGCGCCCGGCCACATCGTCCACGTCGGTGAACGGAATGGCCGGGATCACGGGTCCGAAGACTTTTTCTGCCGCTCCACCTTGGCGAGCGGGACGGCGTTTTCCGCTTCCAGCGCAGTGAGCGGCCGGCACCGCGCGCTCGGCCCATCCCTGCATGACGGCCGCCTCGCCTTCCAGCCGGGCGAAGCGCTTGATCACCGCCCAGCGCCTTGGCCGCCACCCGGCGCAGCTCGCCCGTGGTGAGGCAGGTGCCGATGACCGAGCAATGGACGGAGCGTTGAGGTCCCGCAGCTTGGACCGTTGGCGGCGAGGCGCCGGGCCGGTCAGGCCGGCGTGGGAGGGAATGCGGGACGTTTGCTAGGGGTGTGCGGGATAGCAGGACTGCGCCTTCAGGGTCATTGTAACGGGAATCAATCGTGGCACAGTGAACGTGAAGCTTTTCGTAATCCATACCTTGCTGCCGCAAGTGCCGGAGGCATCGTAATTGAAATCAGCGGCTTGGATATCAGAAGGCAGAACCTGCTGCGACAAGGCATAGGTTCCAATTTGGGCCGGTCCACAAAGCGTTGGGTTCACCACGGCGCAGCGTGCCGCTTTTTCAACGACGAACTGCAACGTCGATTGCGTCCAGACAAACCTACTGAAGTCGATGATTCCAAAGAGCAGCATGAGGAATGGCATGGCCACAAGCGCGAACTCAAGCGCCGTCGTCCCTGCGCACGATTGGAGCAGGTGCCGCACGCCAACGGGCCTCGTCGCCGGCCCGCCCCGCATATGCTCGTTCAGCTGCATCACGGCTGCTTTGCCCCGTTCCTATTTGATGCGCGCGACAGCATAGCCGCTCAGCGTTCCCACATCCGCGATGCCGGGGATCGGCAAAATGAAGGAGTAAGGCTTGTGCGTCGTCACGGTTACGTAGTCGCCCGGCGGCGATCCGGTGCCTGGGCAGGGGTTTGTATTCGTGGCCTTGGAAATAGTGCCGGTCGCCGGGTCCGTGCAGCTCTGGGTTACTTGGACAGGAGTTACTTGGACGCTCGTTGACAGCGCTGTGGCATTCTGGGCCGCCGCTGTGATGCCCGCCGCGTCATAGACGTGACTGGCAGCATAGACCGCACCCGCGCGCGCCGCGTTGCCAACCTGCATTTTGGTCCACGCTGCCAAGCCTAGGCTGACGGCACCGAGGAAGAGGGGAACGAGGAACACCGCGCATATCGCGAACTCCAGAGCGGCGACGCCTTCCCTTGCATCCCGCAATGAGATCACGTCCGAAACTCGCGGGCGCCGCTTCATGCCATCATTCCGAGAGTTTGTAGCCTGCGGCGCTGGCGACATCGGCGGTGCCTAGGTCGGGGCAGCCGTCGTGCTTGAAGCCGGCGGTCGCAATGCCGGAGAGGGTCACCCGGTAAACGATTAACTGCAGGCATGGGCTGGTCCCGCTGCCCG
>CAXSEX010000171.1:0-7227 GCA_964236415.1 uncultured Acetobacteraceae bacterium
GCCCCACCCCCGCGGAAGCGCCGGGGCCGTCAAGCACGGCCGCAAGCCGCGACTTGGCCGCCCGCTGCAGCCGGGCGTCGAGCGTGGTGTGCAGCACGGCGTCGGCTCCGGGCGAAATGAGCGGCTGCGCGGCATCCGCCGCCCAATCGGCGAACCAGCCGGCCGTGACGGGACGCGGCGGGAAGGCAATCTGCCCGGCGGCGGCGTCCGCCTCGGCTTTCGGGATCACGCCAGTGTCGGCCATCGCGGCCAACACTTCCCGTCCCCGCGCCGCCGCCGCCGCGGGATCGTTGCGCGGGTTGAGGCGGGACGGGGCGCGCGGCAGCCCGGCAAGCACCGCGCATTGCCATAGGTTCAACTTGCGGGCGGACACGCCGAAATACATCCGCGCCGCCGCATCGACGCCCCAAGCGCCGGACCCGAGGTAAACGCGGTTCAGCCAGATCTCCAGGATCTCCGCCTTGGAGAACGTGTGCTCCAGCCACAGCGTCAGCATCAATTCCTGCACCTTGCGATGCAGGGTGCGGGCGTTGGTGAGGAACAGGTTCTTCGCGACCTGCTGCGTGATGGTCGAGCCGCCCTGCACCAGCCGGCCGGCGCGGAGGTTCACGAACGCGGCGCGGGCAATGCCAATCAGGTCCAGGCCCGGGTGCCGGTAGAACCGCCGGTCCTCCACGGCGACCGCGGCGGCGGGCAGGAAGCGCGGCATGTCGCCGAGGCGCAGCGGATCGCCAACCACGTCGCCGAACGTCGCGAAGGCGTGGCCGGCGCGGTCCTGCAACGTAAGCCCCGGCCGCCGGATGGCGTCGAGCGCAACCTCCGGACGCGGCAGGTCGCGGCCAAACCACGCCAGCACCAAGGCCAGCGCCACCGCCCCCCAAACAGCCGCGATGACGCAGGCCCGCAAGGCCCGCCAGGCCAGGCGGCGTCGATGGGCCGGCTCGGGCGCAGTCGGCACCGCGGACGCCGCCGGGCGCCGGGGCAGCGAGGCTGAGTTGGGCATGCGTGCCAAAATTCAGCGCCGGGCGGCCCGCGTCGGCATCGGCGTCAGGCCCTGGCGCGGCGGCGCACGGCGCGCTGCGGCCTGGGAGATCGGCAGGGCAGCCGCCGAGCCTTGCCGGGCAGGGCCTCGCATCGCAGGATCAGGGACAGCATTGGAGGCCGGCATGAAGGGACTGTTCCTGGACGCGACCGAGACTCTCGCAAGGGTGTTCCGCGCTACGCGCCGGGACGGCGACCCAGCAATTGACGTGACCATGCAGGCACAGGTGGCCCCGGGCGACCTGCCGGCAATGCTGGCCGGGTACGACTTCATACTGGATGACCACACGGCCCTGCCAACGGAAGCCATGCAAGCCTGCCCTGGGCTGCGCCACGTCATCTTCCTCGGCACCGGCGCCCGCAGCTACATGAACCCGGAGGAGCTGGCGGCGCTCGGCGTCACCGTCCACACCATCAAGGGCTACGGCGACACGGCGGTGGCCGAGCACACGATCGCCCTCATGTGGGCGGCGGCCCGCGGCCTCGCGCGGATGGACGGCGGCATGCGGGCCGGGCAATGGGTGCGGACGGAAGGCATGCAACTGACCGGCAAGACGGTCGGCCTGATCGGCTATGGCGGGATCGCGGCCGAGGTCGCGCGCATCGCCCGCGGCGGCGGCATGCGCGTGCTGGCCTGGAACCGCACGCCGCGCGCCGCCGAGGGGGTCGAGTTCGTTCCGCTCGACCGCCTGCTCTCTGAAAGCCATGTCGTGTCGCTGCACCTGCTGCTGACGGACGAGACTCGGGGTTTCCTGGACGGCGCCCGCCTAGCCGCGATGCGCCCAGGCGCCATCCTGGTCAACACCGCCCGCGGCGCGTTGGTGGAGGAAACGGCGCTGGTGGCGGCGCTGCGGTCCGGCCCGCTCCGCCACGCGGCACTCGACGTGTTCGAGCAGGAGCCGCTGCCGCCGGGCCACGTGTTGACGACCTTGGACAACGTGACGCTCTCGGCGCACAGCGCCTTCCGCACGCCCGAGGCGAGCGAGGCGCTGATCCGCCGCGCGCAGGACATCGCCTGCCGGATCGCGGGCGGCGAGCTTGCGGGGTAGCGCCCCTTGGCGGTCCCAGGGTCGGCTGTGCTAAGCTCACCGCCTGTGTGGGCGTGGCGGAATGGTAGACGCTGCAGACTTTTGATTGGAGTGCCCGTGGGGAAACCCGCGGCGTAGAACCGCCCAAATTCGGGGAACGCTAACGGCCCGCCGCGGCCCAGGCCGATCCCGAGCCAAGCCCCGGATGCCGTGGTATGCGGGCGGGGAAGGTGTAGAGACTAGACGGGGGGCGCCTAAAGCCTGCGGGCCATGGCGAAGGGATAGTCCAGACCACGAACGCCTTTGCGCAAATGGCTGTGCCATTTCGCAGGGGCGGCGGCGAAAGCCGAAGTGGGATGAAAATCTGAGTCCCGAAAGGGAGTGCGGGTTCGAGTCCCGCCGTCCGCACCACTACGCCGCCGGCATGCGCCGGCGCAGCAGCAGCCCCGAGGCCGTGAGCACGGCCAATGCCAGCGCGACCGGCGGGAACACCACCCAGTTGACCGCCGCCCACCCGAGCGTCACCAGCAGGTGCCCCGACCAGAACGAGCCGACTGCCATCGTGCCGAACACCAGGAAGTCGTTGAACGCCTGAACCTTGTTGCGCTCCTCCGGCCGATGCGCTTCCAGCACCATGGAGGAGGCGCCGACGAAGCCGAAGTTCCAGCCAAGCCCCAGCAGGATCAGCCCGGCCGAGAAGCGCGTGGCCGACGCGCCCGACAGCCCCGTCATTGCCGCCGCGCCGGTCAGCAGCAGCCCGGCTGCCACGATCCGCCGCGCGCCGAAGCGGGCGATCAGGCTGCCGGTGAAAAAGCTCGGCGCGTACATCGCGACGATGTGCCACTGGAGTGCCCAGTTGGACGCGGACAATGGCAGCCCGCACATCCGCATCGCCAGCGGCGCCGAGGTCATCACCAGGTTCATCAATGTGTAGCTGACCACGCCGCAGACCACCGCCACGACGAAGCGCGGCTGGCGGATGATGGCCCGAAGCGGGCGCCCGCGCGCCAGGTCCGCCGGCGCGGGCCGCGGCAGGTCCACGCCGGACAGCACGGCCATCGCCACCAGTGCCACGGCGGCCTGCGCCAGGTAGCTCGCGACGAACAGGTGGGGCGACCAGAGGTCCATGGTCCAGGTGACGAGCTGCGGCCCCAGGACGCCGGCGAACACGCCGCCCGCCATGACCCAGGACAGCGCCTTGGGCCGGAATGCCGGGCTTGCGCCGTCCGCGGCGGCGAAGCGGAACGACTGCACAACGGCGGCATACAGCCCGGCGCACAGCGTCGCCAGGCAATACAGCGGGAGCGACTGCAGCCGCAGCGCCATTGCCGCCAGCAGCCCGGCCAGGGCGCCGCACCCGCCGCCGGCCATGAACGCGGCTCGGCGGCCATGGCGGCGGGACAGCCACCCCACCGGCAGGGTACCGGCCGCCTGGCCCACGACGAACACGCTGATCGGCACCGTGGCGAGCGCCGGGTCAGGCGACAAGGTGCTGCCGATGATGGCGCCGGTGGCGAAGACCACGGACGCATTGGCCCCTGCCAGCGCCTGTGCCGCCGCAAGCCGCAGCACGTTGGCCCTGGCGCGGCGGTTCCCGGTGGGCGAGGTCTCGGCTGCGGCGTCTGACATCAGGGAACCCTAGCGGTGCCTTCCCGTCGCAACGTATTCCGATAACGCATGACCGCTGCCCGGAACGGCAAGGCCACGCGGGAGCGGCGAAGCCCTCCGGGAGCGGCGAAGCCCTCCGGGAACGCCAAGGCTGTCCAGCCGTTGCGGCCAGCATGACGATCACATCATATGGCCGCACCGACACCGGCGCCGAGGTCCACCGCATCAGCCTGGGCGACGCCGCGCTGCGGGTCAGCATCCTGACGTTCGGCGGGGCGGTCGAGCGCATCGACGTGCCGGACCAGGCCGGGCGTGTGGCCAACGTGGCGCTTGGCCTTGACAGCCTGGATGGGTATCAACATCGCAGCCCGTATTTCGGGGCGCTGCCGGGCCGGTTCGCCAACCGCATCGCCGGCGGACGGTTCGTGCTGGACGGGACCGAGTACCGCCTGGCCTGCAACGACGGGCCGAACGCGCTGCACGGCGGCCCCCATGGCTTCGGCAAGCGGGTTTGGAGCATTGAAGACAGCGGCGAGCGCCATGTGACGCTCGGCTTGCTCAGCGCGGATGGCGATGAAGGCTACCCCGGCGCCTTGGATGTCCGAGTCACCTACACGGTGGACGGCCCTGAGTTGCGCCTCGACTACCGGGCTTGGACCGACAAGCCGACCGTGCTGAACCTCACGAACCATAGTTACTTCAACCTTGCGGGCGAGGGCAGCGGCGATGTGCTCGGCCACCTGCTGCAGGTCGAGGCCGATGCCTTCCTGCCCGTCACCGAAACCTCGATCCCGACGGGCGAGATCCGGCCTGTCGCCGGCACGGTGTTCGACTTCCGCACGCCCACGCCGATTGGCAGCCGCATCCGGGACGCAGACCCGCAGATCCTGCACGGCCAGGGCTACGACCACACCTGGGTGCTGCGCCCCGGCACCGGGCTGCGCCAGGCGGTGCGCTTGCACGAGCCGGCCAGCGGCCGGGTGCTCGACGTGCAGACCACCCAGCCCGGCGTGCAGGTTTACACCGGCAACCAACTCACCGGCACGCTGGCGGGACCGAGCCGGCGCAGCTATCGCCAGGGCGACGCCGTGTGCTTCGAAACCCAGCACTTCCCCGACAGCCCGAACCAGCCCGCCTTTCCCAGCACCGTGCTGCGCCCCGGCGAGGAGTTCACCTCCGCCACCGTGTTCCGCTTCACGGCGCCCCCCGCGCGTTGACATACAGCGCGTAGATCGACTGGCTCGCCGCCATGAACAGCCGGTTCCGCTTGGGGCCGCCGAAGCACAGGTTGGCGCAGCGTTCCGGAAGCTGGATGCGGCCGATGGGTTCGCCCCCGGCGGAAAACACCATCACGCCGTCCAGTTCCGGCGTGCCCATGCCCCAGCCGCACCACAGGTTGCCGTCCTCGTCCAGGCGGAAGCCGTCCGGCGTGCCCGGCCCGGCGTTGATCAGCACCCGGCGTCCCGTGATCCGCGCTCCATCGCCCGAAACGTCGTAGGCCAGGATGTTGCGCGGGCTGGCCCGGCTCTCGACCACGTAAAGCACCCGCTCATCCGGCGAGAAGGCGAGGCCGTTGGGTCCGGCAACCGCATCGTCCAGCACCGTCGCCTGCCCGGTCGCGGGGTCGAGGCGATACAGGTTCTGCGGCAGTTCCTGCTCCGCCCGCGCGCCCTCGTAGTCGCTCAGCAGCCCGAACGGCGGGTCGGTGAACCAGATTGAGCCGTCCGACTTCACGACTACGTCGTTGGGCGAGTTGAGCCGCTTGCCCTCGAACCGGTCCATCAGCACGGTGACGGTCCCGTCATGCTCGGTCCGCGTCACCCGGCGCCCGCCGTGCTCGCAGGTGACGAGGCGGCCCTGGCGGTCCCGGGTGTTGCCGTTGGCGAAGTGGGACGGGCGGCGGAACACGCTGACCGCGCCGGTTTCCTCCTCCCACTTCAGGATGCGGTTGTTCGGGATGTCGCTGACCAGCAAGTGCCGGGCATCGCCGAACCAGACCGGCCCCTCGGCCCAGCGCAGCCCGGTTGCCAGGCGCTCGACCGCGGCGAGCGGGAGGCGGTATTGGGCGAAGCTTGGATGCAGGATTTGCACCGCCGGGTCAGGATAGAAGCTGCTGGGCTGCCACATGCGGATCGTCCTCCCCTGCCCTGTCGCCCTGCATTCCGCGCGACGGGTTGGACCTCTTCTGTTATACCAGCCTTGTCGCGGCAACCCCGCGGGAGGACAGACGGCGTCGTGTGCACCGTTTCAAGACGTTTCCGGCCCTGGCTGGCTGCCATTGCAGCGGTCGCTTGCCTGGCATGGCCGGCGGACGGCTTTGCGCGGGCCAGCGGCGGCTACTCCCGGCCGGGCGGTTCCAGCAGGACGCCTTCGTTCGGCGGCGGGAGCGGCGGCTACAGCCGGCCCTCTCCATCTTACCCGCGACCGGCTTGGACACCGCCATCGTCGCCGGGCGACCGCAGCTTCTCGCAGGACCGGTCGGGCGCCGCGTTCAACAGCTATCGCGGCCAGCAAGACGCCCAGCCGCAGCGCGCGGCGCCGCAATACGCGCCGCGCCCGTATCCGCCGCGCCAATACGCGCCTGACCGGTCCAGCTGGTTCAGCAACCGCGGCTGGTCCGCGCCGCCGCCCGCGTTCGGCGGCAACCGCAGCTTCGGCGTGTGGGACGGGCTGTTCCTGGGCGCGCTGCTGAGCAACCTCGGCCGGGCCGGGTCGGGCGACTTCTTCCACAACAACCAGAACGACCCCGGCTACCAGCAATGGCGGCAGGAGGCTGACCAGCAGGCGCAGGGCAACGCCGACCTGCGCGCCAAGCTGGACGAGTTGGACCGGCAGTTGGCGGCGCGCGACGGCGAGCCGCGCACGCCCGGCGCCCTGCCGCCCGACATCCCGCCGGAGGTCGCCAAGGCGCCGCCAACCCGCACGCCCGGCGTGCCCGGCGGGAACGGCTCCGGCTGGGTCTGGGCCGTGCTGCTGGCGGGGGGCGGCGGCATTGCCTTTCTCGCCTACCAACGCCGCCCGTCCAGCGGACCTTCCGGAGGACCAGCCGTGCGCCCGCCCGCGACGAACCCCCTGCAAAGCGCCGGCAACCTACTTCGCCACAAGCTGTCGGGCGAAACTTACACGCCCTCGAAGTTCCGCGTCGGCATGACGCTGGCGCTCGACCCCACGCCGTTCATCCTGGCGGGCGGCAGCATCAAGCTGCCGCAGCCCGAAGGGAGCGGCCAGGTCAGCGTGAGCGCGGTCGGCCGGGTCGCGTCAGGCAACACGCGGCTTGTGCGGCTTTACCTGCCGGACGGGCGCAGCCTGGTGCAGCTGCACCTCGATGCCGCCGGCGACCCCGACGAGTGCCGCCTGTTCGGCACGGTCGACGAAGTGACCCCGGCCGACCCCGGCGAATGGGGCGCCTGGCTAGACCCGAACGAGGGCATGATCGGCTGGCCCGAGTTCCAAACCAAGGATGGCAAGGTTTATGTCCGCGTTTGGGCGCCGGGCGGCAGCCGCGTGTCCCCCCGCGCGCTCACGGAAATCATCGAGGGATCGTCCGGCA
>CAXSEX010000171.1:7237-8874 GCA_964236415.1 uncultured Acetobacteraceae bacterium
GTGCAGAGCCAGGCCATGCTGTACGCCGCGCCGACCGGCAGCCCCAGCCCGGCGCCCGCCACCGAGTACGTCATGGTCGCGGCGGTGCAGGACGGCGGCCGGGCCTGGGTCGAAATCCGCGCCGGCATCGACCTCAATCCCGCCACGCTCCAACTCGCATAGGCCCCCATGGACAGCATCCTCGCAACGTTGCAGCAGGGCTTGCCCGTGCTGATCGGCCAGTTCGCCGCAACCCTGGCGCTGCTGGCCATCGGCATGGCCTGCTACATGGCGCTGACCCCGTTCCACGAGTGGCGCCTGGTCCAGCAGGGCAACGTGGCGGCGGGGGTCGTGGTGGCCGGAACCCTGGTGGCGCTCGCGCTGCCGCTGGCGGCGACGCTTGCGACCAGCGTGCTGGTGCTCGACATCGTGCTCTGGGGGCTGGTGGCGCTGGTGATCCAGCTCGCGACGTTCTTTGCCGCCGCCATGCTGCTGCGCGGGCTGCGCGCGATGATCGAGGCCGGCAACGTCGCGGCCGCCCTGGTGCTGGTCGGCATCCAGATCGCGGTGGCGCTGCTCAACGCCGGCGCGATGGCCGGGTGACCCACGACCCAACGAACGGGAGGACACAATGATCACATTCATCCGCAACCTCGTCAGCGTGAAGGCCGACCGGGCGGTGAGCAACGCGGTCGAGGCCATCGTGCGCTGGGACCCGAAATCCGCCACGGAGGCCGAGCTGCGCACCATGGAGCAGAACCTGGACGACCTCGGACGGCAAGTCGCCCAGGCCCGCATCGCCTTCGACAAGGAACAGCGCGAGGCCGACGCCATCATGACGCTGTCGCAGCAGCGCATGGCCGCCGCCGAGCAGATCCAGCACCGGATGGAGGCCGAAACGGACCCGGCCCGCAAGTCCGAACTGGAGCGCAGCCTGGGCACGGTCGTCTCCATGCTGGAGGGCATGGCGCCCGATGTCGAGCGGGAGAAGCAGGACGCCGTGGACGCCGGGGACTTCCTGCACTCGCTGGAAACCACCTACCAGCAGGCGGGGCAGAAGCTGAAGTCGGCGCGGGATGACCTGAACCGGGCGCAGCGCGACATGGGCCGGGCGGAGCAGCAGCGCGACATGGCGCAGCAGCGGGCCGAGGCCGCGCGCCAGGCCGCCGGGCTGTCCAGTGCCACCAGCGGGCTGAGCGTCGCGCTCAAGGCGATGCAGGACAACGCGACGCGCAGCCTGGCCGACGCCGAGGCGGCGAACGCCAAGGCCAAGCTGCTCGCGCCGACCCGGCCGGAGCAGGACGACCCGAACATCGCGGCGGCGATGGCGCAGGTCCAGGGCAAGGGGGCCGCGCCCACCAACCTGAACGACCGCCTTGCGGCGCTGCGGCAGAAGCAGGTCGGCGGGCCGGCCAAGCAGATCGGCGCGTCGTAGCCGCACGCCCTGGCGCCCGGCCGCGCGTCGGGTAGGGTGAGGCCCGCGGCGCGGGGAGGCCGGCAGCTTGGACACACCGGACTACCTGATCCCGGATTACCTGATCATCGGCGGCGGCACCGCCGGATGCATCCTGGCGTCGCGGCTGTCGGAGGACCCGTCCCGCCGCGTCACCCTGCTGGAAGCCGGGCCGGAGGACCGCGACGTGTGGATCCACATCCCC
>CAXSEX010000172.1:0-8853 GCA_964236415.1 uncultured Acetobacteraceae bacterium
AGGCTGGGTAATATCCAAGAAAGCAATCCTCGCAGAAGAGTTTGAACGGCGAGTATTACATTTTTGTAAAGCGACAAACATGCTTCGCCGCGCTGTGATGATGGACATGCAGCAAATCCATATCTCGATGCTGTTACCTCAAAGGGTGGGAATCACCTGTTGCCAGACACGCCCCATCCGGTCCAGCATAGCCCGCCAATGAGTATTGCCTGTCCCTCCACAGAATCGTGCCATTGTCTCCTGCTGCCGTGCCCGGGCCGGGCTGCGGCTTGATGCAGGACGATGCGGCACCGCACGCCCAGCCGATGCGGCAGCTTTTTGCGCCCGGAGCGGATGCGGTCCTTCGGCTTGTGCTTTGGTCCCTCGTGCTGTTCGTCCTGGCTGGCAGCGCCATGACGCTCGCTTGGTCCTATGGCGGCTTCGTCGGCAACGTTGGCGTCGCGCCGCCGCAGCCGGTGCCGTTCAGCCACAAGCACCATTCGGGCGAGCTGGGCCTCGACTGCCGCAACTGCCACGAGCAGGTGGAAACCCAGGCCACGGCCGGGCTGCCGCCGACCTACACCTGCATGACCTGCCATTCCGAGATCTGGACCGGCTCGACCATGCTGGCGCCGGTGCGAGACAGCTTGGCGAATGATCAGCCGCTGCATTGGACCCGGGTGAACCGGTTGCCGGACTACGTGTACTACAACCACTCCATCCACATCGCCAAGGGGATCGGCTGCTCGTCCTGCCACGGGCCCGTGGACACGATGCAGCTCACCTATCCGGCGCAATCGTTCCGGATGGAGTTCTGCCTGTCCTGCCATCGCGCCCCGGAGCAGTTCGTCCGCCCGCAATCGGAGATATGGAACATGGAATGGACCGCTCCGGCGGACCAGGCGACGCGCGGGCCCGAGCTGGTCAAGCAGTACCACATCGACGGGCCGCAGCGCCTGACCGACTGCTCCATCTGCCACCGGTGACGCCGTGACCAGTGCGCCGCGGCAATGGCAAAGCCTGGAGCAGCTGGCGGACACGCCGGAGTTCCGGCGCCTGGTGGAGCGCGAGTTCCCGGCCGTGACGGATTTGTGCGCCGGCCCGGACCGGCGGCAGTTCTTCAAGCTGATGGCGGCCTCCTTCGTCCTGTCCGGCCTTGCCGGGTGCGACGACCCATCGAGCGATGGCCGGACGCAGGAAGTGCCCTATGTCCGCAACCCGCTGCGCATCACGCCCGGCGACGTTTCTGACTACGCCACGGTTGCAACCCAGGACGGCTTCGCCAACGGCATCACGGTTGCCACCCGCAACGGCCGGCCGTTCAAGGTGGAGGGCAACGGCGAGCACCCCTGGAGCCGCGGCGGCACGGATGTGTTCGGCCAGGCCTCCATCCTGGGCCTTTACGATCCTGAGCGTTCGCAGTCCGTGCGTTTCCAGAGCAAGGCAAGCTCGTGGGACACGTTCCGCGGCACCATGCTCGGCCGCTTCGCCGCCCTGCGGGCCGCGGGCGGCGGCGGGCTGCGGCTGCTGACCGGACCCGTGACCTCCCCGACCCTGCTCGCGCAGATCGAGGCCATGCGGCGGGACTTCCCCGGCATGGCCTGGCACAGCTACGCCGCGGTGGACCGCACATCGCTGTACGACGGCACCCGGCGCGCGTTCGGCCGGCCGTTGGACACGCGCTGGCGGCTCGACGGCGCGCGCGTGATCGTGTCGCTGGACGGCGACCTCCTCGACCCCGGCCCGCACCAGGTCGGCGTGTCCCGCGACTGGGTGGCGGCGCGGCGCGCGTCCGCGGCGTCCGGCCCGCTCCTGGCGCTCCACGCTGCCGCGTCCCTGCCGACCCTGACCTCCGCCAAGGCCGACTTCCCGCTGGTCGCGACCCCGGCCGAGCTGGACGCGCTGGCCGCCGGGCTGCTGTCGGACCTGTCCGCCGGGACCGCGCCGCCGCCCGCAGCCGCCCATGCCGACCCGGCGCAGCAATGGCGCGCCCGTGCCGCGGCGGCGCTGCACGCGCATCGCGGCGCCGGCCTGGTCGTGGCCGGTTCCTGGTCGCCGCCCGCGTTGCAGGAGGCCGTGCACCGGCTCAACGCCGTTCTCGGCAATGCCGGGCGCACCGTGTTCTACACGGACCCGGTGCCGGCCGCCGCCGAACCGTTGGCCGGGCTGGTGGAGGCCATGCGCGCCGGCACCGTTTCCGCCCTCATCCTTTTGGACGTGAACCCGTCCTACGACGCGCCCGGCGGCCTTGGCTTCACGAACGCGCTGTCCAGGGTGCCGCTGCGCATCCACGCGGGCGCGTATGTTGATGAAACGTCGCTGCATTGCGATTGGCACCTGCCACTCGCCCACGTGCTGGAATCCTGGGGCGACTTCCGCGCGGTGGACGGCACGGTGGGCTTGGCGCAGCCCACGATCGCGCCGCTGTACGAGGGACGCACGCCGTCAGAGATCCTTTCGCTGCTCGCGGACGCCGAGCCGCGGACCGCCCGCGACCTGCTGCGCGAGCAGTGGCGCGGTGGTGCCGACCCGGCCGCCTTCGCCCCGGCCTGGGACGCCATGCTGCGGAGCGGCTTCGTGCCCGGCACCGCGCTGCCGCCGCAGCAGGTCCGCCTGGCCGAGGCCGCCGCGCCCCTGGATGCCGGCACGCCCCCGGCCGGCACGCTGGACGTGCTGATCCGCCCCGACCCCACCGTGTGGGACGGCCGGGTCGGGAACAATTCCTGGTTGCAGGAACTGCCGAAGCCGCTGACCAAGCTGGTTTGGGAGAACGTCCTTTCCGTGTCGCCCGCCCTTGCCGCGCGCCAGTCGCTCAAAAGCGGCGACGTGGCCGTGCTGTCCGTGGGCGAGCGGCAGGTCGAAGGGCCGGTCTGGGTCTTGCCGGGCCAGGCGGACGGAACGGTGGGCGTGACGCTCGGCTATGGCCAGGCGGCGCCGGGGCTGCTGTCCTGCGGCATCGGCTACAACGCTGCCGCCCTGCGGGACGGCGCCGGCGACCCGTGGCGGGTCGGAGGCGCCAGCCTGCGCAAGACCGGGCGCACGGCGTCCCTGGCCACCACCCAAGACCACGACACCATGGAAGGGCACGACTTCGTGCGGGTACAGGACGAGGGCGCCGCCCCGGCGGGCGAGACGACGAGCTGGACGCAGCCCACGCTGTACGGCGCGGGGCCGGGGACGGTCGAGGGCGCAGCGGCCTGGGGCATGGTGATCGACCTTGACGCCTGCATCGGCTGCAACGCTTGCGTCGTCGCCTGCCAAAGCGAGAACAACATCGCCGTGGTCGGCAAGGAGCAGGTGACGCTCGGCCGCGAGATGCATTGGCTGCGGGTGGACCGCTACTACGAGGGGCCGCCGGACGCGCCGCAAACGCGGTTCCAGCCCGTGCCCTGCATGCATTGCGAGAACGCGCCCTGCGAGGTCGGCTGCCCGGTGGAGGCCACCTTGCACGACAGCGAGGGGCTGAACCAGATGGTTTACAACCGCTGCATCGGCACCCGCGCCTGCTCCGGCTACTGTCCCTACAAGGTCCGCCACTTCAACTACCTCGACTATTCGGCCGGGGCGGCGCCGTCGGTCCAGCTCGGCCGCAACCCGCAGGTCACGGTGCGGGCGCGGGGGGTGATGGAGAAATGCACCTACTGCGTGCAGCGCATCGCCAACGCGCGCATCGACGCCGGCAAGGCCAACCACCCGATCCCCGACGGCGCCGTGCAGACCGCCTGCCAGGGCGCCTGCCCCACCCAGGCCATCGTCTTCGGCGACCTGAACATCGCCGACAGCGCCGTTACCAATGCGCGGAAGGACGGGCGCCACTACGCCCTGCTCGGCGAGCTGAACGTCCGGCCGCGCACCAGCTACCTGGCCGCCCGAGCAGCCGTTGGGGGGAAGGAAGGCTGATGAGCGGCCTCGTCCACTCGCACCGGCCGGCGGACCCGCTGGCCGCGGCAGGCCAGACCTGGTCCGGCGCGGGCCGCCTGGTCACGGGCATCGCCCTCGACCACGAGGCGCGGTGGCGCTGGTGGATCGCCTTCGGCGTGTCGCTCGCGCTCCTGGGCCTGCTGGCGGGCTGCGTCGGCTGGCTGGAATGGGAAGGCGTCGGCTTCTGGGGCAACAACGTCCCCGTCACCTGGGCGCTCGACATCGTCGGCTACGACTTCTGGATCGGCGTCGCCACCGGCAGCCTGGCGTTCTCGGCGCTGCTGCTGCTGATGGGCGCCGAATGGCGCGGCGCGGTGAACCGGCTGGCGGAAACCACGGCGCTGCTGTCCGTGGCGGCGGCCGGGCTGTATCCGATCATCCACCTGGGACGGCCCTGGTTCTTCTACTGGAACCTGCCCTATCCCAACACCTTCCTGCTTTGGCCGCAGCTCCGCAGCCCGCTCTACTGGGACGCGGTCGACATCATCAGCTTCCTGGGGATCTCCTTCCTGTTCTGGTACACCGGGATGATCCCGGACCTCGCCTCCATGCGGGACCGGGCGATCGAGGCGATGACCGAAGACCAGGACCAGCCCCGCAACTGGACCCGGCGCCTCAAGGCGCAGCTTTACGGCATCTGCTCGCTGGGCTGGCGCGGCTCGGTCGCGCACTGGCATCGGTGGGACCACTGCTGCCGCGCCATGGCCGTGTTCGGCCTCATCCTCGTCATCTCCCTGCAGACCGGCGCGGCCGTGATGTTCGCCGGCACGGTCGAGCCGGGCTGGCATGACGCCATGCTGCCCGTTTCCTACCTGGTCGGCGCCCTGTTCGCGGGCGTGGCCGTCATCGCGGTGCTGCTTGCCGTGGTGCGCGGCGTGTTCCCGCTCCGCCCGGTGGTCACCCCCCGGCACTTCGACCTGCTGGCCTGGCTGCTGCTCGCGCTCGCGATGCTGAACCTTTACTGCTATGCCGCCTCGTTCCTCACCACGGCACTGTCGGGAAGCCCGTTCGACAAGGCCCTGCTCGGCCGCCGCTTCGCCGGGCAGCACAGCTGGGCGGCCTGGGCGGTCATCGCGTGCGCGCTGGTGCCGCCGCACCTGTTCTGGATTCCCCGCGCCCGCCGCTCCGGCCTTCTCCTGGCCGTTGTCGGCCTCCTGGGCGCCTTTGGCATGTGGTGCGACCATTTCATGACCATCGTTGTCACCTTGCAGCACGATTTCCTGCCGTCGTCGGCCCACCCCTACGCCGTTGAGGTGAGCGGGGTGGCAACCTTTGTCGGCACGATCGGGCTGTTCCTGTTCCTGCTGCTGCTGTTCCTCCGCTACGTCCCGATCGTGTCGGTGGTCGGCCTGCAATCGATGCTCTCCGCCTTTCCGGTGCGCCGTGGCTGAGCCGAAGCACCGTTCCGGCGCCCCGCTCTGGGGGGTTGCCGCCGAGTTCGACACGCCGGAGGCCATGCTGTCCGCGCTGCACGGCCTGCGCGGCCGCGGCTTGGGCCGGCTCGACGCCTTTTCGCCCATACCCGTGCCCGGCGCCGCGGAAGCGCTGGGCCTGCCGAATAAGCCCGTCTACCCCTTCGCAATCGCGGGCGCGCTGGCCGGCGCTGTCCTGATGTTCGGGATGTGCACCTACGCCACGATCTGGAGCTACCGCTTCAACGTCGGCGGCCGGCCGCTGTTCTCCTGGCCTGCCTACGTCGTGCCGAGCGTCTCGTTCGGCGTGCTGTCGGGGACGGTCGCCGTGTTCTTCGTGATGCTCCTGCTGAACCGGCTGCCACGGCTGAACCACCCGTCCTTCAACATCCGCAACGTCGTCCGCGCCACCGCCGACCGTTTCTTCGTTTCCGTGGAAGCGGGCGGCGACGGCTTCGACGCGGATGCGGTGGAGGCGGCCATCGCCGCGCTTCCGTCCCCGCCGCGCGCCGTGAGCCGGGTGCCGCGGTGAGGGGGAACCTCGTGATCCTGCTCGCGGCTGCGGCCCTGCTGTCGGGCTGCAAGCGGCTGGACATGTACACCCAGGGCTACTTCAAGACCTGGGACCGCAATACGTTCTTCGCCAACGGCACCTCCATGCGCCACCCGGTGGAGGGCACCGTCGCCCGCCAGGCGGTCAACCCGGACGTGCCGGCTCCCGCCAAGATCGATGCGGCCCTGCTCGGGCGCGGGCAGGAACGGTTCGATATCTTCTGCACCCCATGCCACGGGCGCGCTGGCAACGGCCAGGGCATGATCGTGCAACGCGGCTTCCCGCAGGCCCCCTCCTTTGTCGAGGGCAAGCTGCGCACGGCCGACGCCAAGGTGTTCTACGACGCCATCACCAACGGCTACGGCGCGATGTACAGCTTCGCGACCCGCGTGTCACCGGCGGACCGCTGGGCGGTCATCTCCTATATCCGCGCGCTCCAGCTCAGCCAGAACGCCAACCCGGCAAGCCTGCCGACCGACGACCGCACCCGGCTGGAGGCGTCCCAATGATGCGCGCGGGCCGATGATGCGCGTAGGGCTGTCTGCGTTCGCCTTGGGCGTCCTGGCCGCCGCGGGCTGGGCGCTGCTGGCCGGCGTCGGCGGCGGGGCGATGCCGTCCTACCTGGCGGCGTGGCTGTTCTGGCTCGGCGTGCCGATGGGGGCGCTGCCGCTTGTCATGGGGATCGAGGGCCTGGGAGGAACGGGCGGGTCCTTGCTCCCTGTGCTGCGCCGGATGCTGCTGCTGCTGCCCGCGGGCGCGCTGTTCGTGATCCCCGTGCTGCTGGCGTCGGCAGGCCTGTTCAACCGCGCCGGAGTGCAAAGCCCCTTGCCCGGCTGGTGGACGGCGCCGGGCTTCCTGTCCGCCCGCGCCGTGGTGATCCTGGCGGCGTTGTCCCTGCTGGCGTTGGCATTCAGCCGCGCGCCGGGCCGCCCGCGGCGCGGCTTGGCCGCGTTCGGTCTCGTGACGCATCTGTGCCTTGTCAGCGTCGCGGCGGTCGATTGGGTGCTGACGCTGCAGCCCGGCCTGGGGTCCTCCGGCATCGGGCTGCTGCTGATCGTGGGGCAGATGGGGCTTGCGGCTGCCTTGGCCGGGTTCGTGCTGGCGGTCCGCACCGCGAGCGGGGCGAGGCTGCCCCACGGCACCGGCCTGCTGCTCGCGGTGCTGCTCGCGCTCTGGGCGTTCCTGCACTTCCTGCAATTCTTGGTGGTCTGGTCGGCCAACCTGCCGGCGGAAGCGGCCTGGTACTTGGCCCGCACGCCGGGATGGGGCGGCGGGGCCATGTGGTTCGCGGCGACGGCGATCCTGCTCGGCTGCGTCCTGCTGCCTTCCTCCCTGGGCCGGGTTCCCGTCGTCCTGGCCAGCCTGGCCGCGACGGCCCTGCTTGCCCACCTGGCAGAGTCGCTTTGGCTGGTCACGCCCGCCTTCCGCGGCGCCTTCAGCGTCACGCTTGCGGACGGGCTGGCGGTGTTGGGCATCGGCGGCCTGCTGGTCGGCCTGCTCGTCCTTCTGCTGCCGGGGGAGCCGCGCCATGACCCGGCCTGACATCCGGCCTGGCATCAAGAGCAAGATCCGCAGCCTGTGGCCCGTGCTGGCCAGGGCGGCCATCGTGGCGGGCGGAGTGTCGCTCCTGCTGCGGCGGTTCCAGTCCTCGCCCACCCCCTCCGCGCCCGACGAGGCCAGCCAAGCCGGCGGGGCTGGCGAGGCTGGTCCGGACGACACGGCGCAGCACGGCATGGACAGCGGCCGTGGCCGCCGCGCCACCCCGCCCAGCGCCAAGGCCCGCCGCGAAGGCCACGAAACGGAGGACATGAGCGGCCGCCTGATGACCAGGCTGGCCCTCGGCCTGGGCACGGCCGCCTGCATCGTCGTGTTCGGCATCATCGAGGCGCGCACCTGGGTGCGGAGGAGCTACCTTTCCGAACAGCCGGCGCTGACGGCGCTGCAGACCGCGCCCATCATCCCGCCCGGTCCGCACCTGCAGACCCATCCGGTGAAGGACATCGACCAGCTCCATGCCCAGGAGGACTCGCTTCTGCTCCGCTACGCCTGGGTTGACCCCGCACGCACGCGGGCCCGCATCCCGATCAACCGCGCCATGGACCTGACGGTCGGCCGCAGCCTTGAGCACGCGCCGTGAATTCGAGTGACCACTCGCTGGCGCTATGGCCGGCTTCCGCGTCCGCCTCGGCGGCCGAGACCGATCACCTGATCTGGCTGTTCACGCTGCTCACGCTCCTGCTCGTGGTGCCGATCTTCATGGCGATCACCTTTTTCGCCCTGCGCTACCGCGAGGGCCGCGTTGTCAACCGCCAGCACCGGGGAGACCGCGACCGCAGGCTGGAGATCAGTTGGATGCTGATCCCGTTCGCCCTGACGCTGGTTTTCTTCGGCTGGGGTGCCAAGATGTTCATCATCCACAAGACCCCGCCGCCCAACGCCACCCGCATCGAGGCGATCGGCCGGCAGTGGATGTGGAAGTTCCAGCACCCTGGCGGCCAGGCGGAGATCAACGACCTCCATGTGCCCGCCGGCGAGCCGATCCTGATCAACATGATCAGCCAGGACGTGATCCACTCGCTCTACATCCCGGCGCTGCGCATCCAGATGGAAACGCTGCCCGACCGCTACACCCAGCTCTGGTTCAACGCGGACCGGCCGGGCACCTACCGCATCCTGTGCAGCGAGTTCTGCGGCACCGAGCACTCGGGGATGGCTGGGCTGCTGACCGTCATGACGCCGGCCGACTACGCGGCCTGGCTCGCGAAAGCCGGCACGGCCGTCAGCCTCGCCGCCGCCGGGGCGCGCTTGTTCTCCTCCTACGGCTGCAGCGGCTGCCACGAGAACAGCGCCACCGTCCGCGCGCCGGAGCTTTCCGGGCTGTACGGATCGGCGGTGCCGCTGGAGGCGGGCGGCACGCTCACGGCGGACACCGGCTACATCCGCGACAAGATCCTCAACCCGGACCACAACAAGATCGCCGGCTACAAG
>CAXSEX010000173.1:0-8831 GCA_964236415.1 uncultured Acetobacteraceae bacterium
CGGTATGCTCCCCACCGAACCGGGTCCGTGACCACGACCTGCACGACGAGGAAGGCTGCCACCGTTTCTACTCCGCCGCCGCCTGCATCGCCCCCTGCTGCATGTGCTTGTGCATCCGCGCCGCCGCGTCCCGCCCGTCGCGGATCGCCCACACCACCAGGCTCGCCCCCCGCACGATGTCGCCCGCCGCGAACACGCCCGGCAGCATCGTCATCTGCGTCCGGTGCTCCACCTTGAGCGTGCCCCACCGGCTCACCTCCAGCCCCGGCTCGTCCCACAGCCGCGGCAGTTCCTCCGGGTCGAACCCCAGCGCCTTGACCACCAGGTCCGCCTCCAAGGTCAGCCGGCTGTCCGTCGCCTCCACCGCTTGCCGCCCGGAGCTGTCCGTGAGGCCGAGCCGCATCCGCTGCACCCGCACCCCCGTCACATGGCCGTCCCCCAGGAACGCCTCGGGCGCGGACAGCCACACGAACTGCACGCCCTCCTCCTCCGCGTTCTTCACCTCGCGCATGGAGCCGGGCATGTTGGCCTTGTCGCGCCGGTACAGGCAGGAAACGCTGGCCGCTCCCTGCCGCACCGCCGTGCGCACGCAGTCCATCGCCGTGTCGCCGCCGCCGATCACCACGACCCGCTTGCCCGCCGCGTTGAAACGGCCGCTGTCAAACTCCGGCACTTGGTCGCCCAGGCCCTGCCGGTTGCTGGCGGTCAGGAAGTCCATCGCCGCCTCGATCCCCGGCAGCCCGGCGCCGGGTCCGCCGATGTCGCGCGCCTTGTACACCCCCGTTGCGATCAGCACGCTGTCGTGCCGCGCCCGAAGCTCCGCGAACGACAGGTCCTTCCCCATCTCGACGCCCAAGTGGAACTTGATGCCGCCCTCCTCCAGCAGCTTCCAGCGGCGCAGCACGATGTCCTTTTCCAGCTTGAACCCGGGGATGCCGTAGATCATCAGCCCGCCCACCCGGTCATACCGGTCATAGACATGCACCTGATACCCCAGCGTCCGCAGCCGCTCCGCCGCAGCCAAGCCCCCCGGCCCGGCGCCGATGATCCCCACCGACTGAGGCCGTTCCTGCCGCGGCTTCGGCCCCGTCACCCAGCCCTGCTCCCAGGCATGGTCGGTGATGAACCGCTCGACGGCGCCGATGGTGACGCTGTCGAACCCTTTCTCGATGACGCAGTTGCCCTCGCACAGCCGGTCCTGCGGGCAGATGCGGCCGCAGATTTCGGGGAAGGTGTTGGTCGCCGCGCTGACCTCATAAGCTTCCTGCAGCCGGTTCTCCGCCGTGAGCTTGAGCCAGTCCGGGATGTTGTTGGCGAGCGGGCAGTGCACCTGGCAGAACGGCACGCCGCATTGGCTGCACCGGCTGGACTGCGCGCTGGCCTGCGCCGGGTCGAAGTCCGCGTAGATCTCGGCGAAGTCCTCCCGACGCATGGAGGACGCGCGCTTGTCCGGCTGGCGCTGCGCCAAGCTCACGAATTGCAGCATGCGGTCAGCCATGGTCACCCCTCCGGTTCAGTTGCCCTGCAGCCGTCTTGTTCAAGCATATAAGCAGGCCCCGTCGGCTTGGCGATGATAAAAGCAGCAGATGTGTCAGCAACGCTGCCATATTTCCTATCATCGGAGCGGCACTGCCCAGAACAACGGCACAAAACCCGGTGTATTAGTCCCGAAACGGACCTGCCTACCCGGAAAATACCGGCACTGCCCCACGAAGCACGCCGCAATGCCGCGCCGTTGTCAAGTTTCGGACAAACCTAATGCCGGCCGGTGCAACAAAGGTCGGGGAATGGCAGGCGGAGCTTCCCCCAAGTCTTGGCCGCCTTGCCGGCGCGGGGATCAGCCCCGTTGCTGCCAGGCCATTGGAGAGACGAGGCTCCATACCTGTCCGTCAACTTGGAAACGGCAACGACGATTTAGGTTTCCAAGACGAACCAAAAGGGGCCAGCAACCCGGCCGCCTTCGCAGGCCCAGTAACGATCCCAACGGAGCTACTGGCCCAGCAGCGGCCCGCTCACTCCCGGCCGGTCTTCCCGCGCGAGAAGCGGCGGTCGCACAGCAGCAGCAGACCCAGGCCGGCAATGGGGATAAGCAACTGCACCGGGCGAAGCCGCGCGAAGTAGCGGGGCGCTTCGCCCCTATGGGCGGCAGCCGGGTCGAGCACAACCTCGCTCCCGTAGCCCAGCAAGAGCAGCACCAGCGCCGGCACGCGCCGCGGCGACAGCAGCGACCCGGCGCCCAGCACGAACAGCCAGAACATGGAAGCGACTTGCGCCACCGTGGACCCGCCCGGCTGCCGGAACGCCAGGCCGCGCCGCACCCCCGACAGGGAGCACAGCACTGCCCCGGCCCACGTCGTCGTCAGCCGCGCCGCGCTCTCGGATCGGGCGGCCACCGACCCCAGGGCACCCCCGGCAATCGGCAGCATCGCCGCGTAGGCGAGCAGCAGGCTGATGGGCGGGGTGCGCTCTTTCGGGTCTTCGGTCCCGTCCGTCAGGTGCTTGTCGCCGAGGCTCATGGTCCGCCAACGGGCGCCCGCGCCCGGAGTTCGTTTCAAAATACGCTCAACCCGCCCCCAGCAACTCGTCCAGCGTGACCGGGCAGGCGTCCGGCACCGGTAAGGGCGGCTGGCCGTCGATGGTTTCGGGCATCCGCCGCAGCGCCTGGCGATAAAGGTCCGATATGTTGATTTTCTGGCGCATCGAAGGGCTGTAGGACCGCGCCGCGTCGTCCCGAAAGCCCCGCACCTCGGCTTGCCAGTGCGGCACGTAGGACGCCAGGGGCCAAGCCGCGCACCTCAAGTCATGCAGCAGCGCCTGCACCAGCAGGGACTGCACGGCGTTGAGTTCGCTCCGGCCCACGCTCTCAATCTCCTTGATTACGTTGGCCCAATCGGGCGCTTCAGCGAAATCGCCTTGCGATTTGCGCGGATTGCCGGGCCGCCCCTGCGACAAACGCTCCGCGTTTTCGCGAGCCGCCACGTCGCGCAGCAGCCGCGCCTGCCGCTCCGACCATTCCAGGATGTCCTCGTCATACAGACCGCCCATGCACCCCTCCCTTATGTCGGGATCTCCTCCCGCTTTCCCCCGCCCGCCCGGTAGCGGTCCAGGTACTCCGGCACCACCAGCTCCACCGGAGTCGGCACGATGCCCAGCTCCGCCAAGCCCGGCATCCCCTCTGACACCACGTTGTCCCGCCCGAGCAGCACCAGCTGGTCCCGCGTGAACGGCTTGCCCGGCACCAGCTCGCCCAGCCGCGCCTGCACCCGCGCTAAGCCCGGCGGCACCTCCACCAGCGGCCGGCGCCGGTGCGTTTCCTTCAGGATCCAGGCCAGGATCTCCCGGAACGTCCACACCCGCGGCCCGCCCAGCTCGTAAGTCCGCCCTCGCGCCTCGGCCTTGTCCAGCGCCGCGATCACCGCGTCCGCCACGTCGCCCACGAACACCGGCTGGAACCTCGTGTTCCCGGAGATCACCGGCATCACCGGCAGCATCATCGCCATGGAGCCGAACCGGTTGAAGAACTTGTCCTCCGCCCCGAACACCAGGGACGGGCGCAGGACCGTGGCGCCGGGCACCGCGGCCAGCACCGCCTGCTCCCCCGCCGCCTTGCTGCGGGCATAGGCGCTGGGGCTGGCGACGTCCGCGCCGATGGCCGACACCTGCACCATCCGCCCCACCCCGTGCGACGCCGCCGAGCGCGCGATCCGCCCGGCGCCCTCCGCCTGGATGCGCTCGAAGTCGCCGGGGCGCTTCTCGCTCAGGATGCCGACCAGGTTCACCACGATGTCGGCGCCCTCCGTCGCCCGCTGCACCTGCGCCTCGTTGCCCAGGCTCACGAACAGCGGCACCATCTGGCCCACGGCCCCGGCCATCATGGACCCGCGCGCCGCTTCCGTGCGCCGCCCGGCCACCCGGACGATGTGCCCCTGCGCCAGCAACCGCTTCACCACGTAGCGCCCGATGAAGCCGCCGCCGCCAAACACCGTCGCCACACTGCGCGTCGCCATGAACCCGTCCCCTCGAAGCCCCTGTCCCGCCACGCGCATACCCTGCATCGCCGCCCGAACATACCCCCCAGGTGCGCCAGGGACGCAGCACCCTGCGATCAGATCGGAAACACATTGACTTCGTTGCTGTTTCATGCCACTTTGTTTGCTTCCGCGAAATCCGGCACGGGGCGTCCTGTCCATGCAACCAGTTGCGCTGGCCGCTGCCCCGGCCGCGTCCTCCTATGGCGACATCACGGCGGCGGCCCTGCTCTCCAGCCTCGCCGGCGCCCCCGCCGGCCCCGTGACGTTGCGCGGCACGGTGGACAACACCGCCCCCGGCTCGGTGCTGGAAATCAAGCCGGGCACGGCGCTGGCGGAGGTCAACCTGAACGGCGGCACGGTGCGGGGCGGCACGCTGCGCTTGTCCGGCGGCGCGCTGCGCTTCAACGCGGACGGCGCGTACGGCCTAGTCGGCATTCTGGACGGCGTGGGCGTGCAGGGCGGCGTGTCGGTGGGAAGCGGGGGGGCCGACCCGTTCCCGGGCTACGGCGCGGTGCTCGGGCTGCGGGGCGGGGTGACGTTCGCCGGGCTGTCCGGCGCGGGCCGCGGGTCGGTCACGGTGACAGGCGCCGCGTCGGAGGTGCGCGCGCTGGACGCGGAGGTGCTGAACCACGTTGACCTTCGCTTCATCGCGCCGGCCAGCAGCTTCGCCGGCCAGTCCTTGACGGCCGCGCCGGGCACGGTGCTTGCGCTCGGCCCCGATGCGTCCCTGGACGTGGGGAGCCTGCTGACCCTGGGCGGCGGCGGCACCTTCCGCAACGCCGGCGCGGTGACGGTGCGGTCCGGCGGCACGCTGGCGATGGCACCCGGCACGGTGCTGGCCCAAGCGGGCGGCAGCCTGTCCATCGCCACCGGCGGGACGCTTTTGCTGAGTTGGACGGGCGGCGCCGCCCCGCTGAACGGCCTCGCGGGTGCGGTGGTCGACGGGACCCTGGCGCTGTCAGGGCCGCTGACGACCGCAGCCTATGCCGCGGCGCTTGGCGGCGTCGCCGGCGCGGGCGGGGTGAGCTTCAACGGCACCTTCGACAACACGGGCGCCACCTTGTCGCCGGGCAGCACGGTGGCGGGCCGGCTGACGCTGTCGGGCCTGCTGCGCGGCGGCACGGTGGCGGCCGGCACCTTGACGCTCGGCCCGGCCACGGTCCTGGACGGCATGGCCCTCCGCGGCCCGGTGACGCTGGCCGGCACGCCGGGGTCCATCGACATCCCGCCGCCCGCGGTGTTCTTCCGCGGCGGCCTGCCCCTGCTCGGGGCCAACGGCGCCGGGCCGGGCGCGCTGACGCTGAGCCGCTTGTCGCTGCAAGCCACGGACACGGAGCGCCTGGACAACGCCGCGCTGCGCCTCGCGGACGCGACGCTTTCCGCCGCGGACGGGGTGCGCCTGACGCTGGGGGCCGGGCTGGCGCTGATTGTCTCCGGCAGCAGCGCATTGCTGAACGCCACGGCCGCGGGCAGCGTCACGGTGGGCAACGGCACGCTCACCGTGGACGGCAGCTTCCAGAGCAGCGGCCCGCTGGTCCTCGGCCTCGGCAGCCGGCTGAACGTGTCGGGCACGGTGACGACGGCGGGCCTGGCCGCCCTGGCCGGCAGGGCCGCCGGGCCGGGCACGGTGGGCTTGGCGCCGGACGCGGCCTGGGACAACACGGGGGCGTCGCTGGTGCTGCTGGCAGGCAGCCGGCTCAACGGCATCGCGGCGCTCAACCCCACCCTGAAGGGCGGCACCGTCACGGCCGCGGGCGGCAGCCTCGGCTTCACGGGCACGGCCGTGCTGGACGGCGTGGCCTGGCGCGGCGCCTTTGCGCCCACGGCCCGGGCCGCATACCAGTTCAAGGGCACCACCGCCGTGCAGGGCCTGGGCGGCGCCCGGGCGCTGATCGACCTCGCAGCCAGCGGGTCCAGCCTGGAGCTGTCGGGGGCGCTGGACAACACGGACCTGCGCATGGCCGGCGGCACGCTCTCGACGGCGGCGTCCGGCCCGGTGCTGCTGGGCGCGGGGGCCACGCTCGCGGTTGCCGGCGGCTTCTCCACCGTGTCCCCGTCGCGCGGCGCCGCCTCGGGGCTGAGCAACGCCGGCGCCATCACGCAAACTGGCGACGCCGACTACGGGGCGCTGGCCAACACCGGCACGCTCGCGGTCAGCCACGGCGCCGCCCGCGCCAGCACGCTCGCCAACACCGGCCTCATCAGCCTGGACGCCGCGACGCTCACGGTCGCCGCTTCCACGGCGCTCGGCGGCACCGTCGCCTTCCTGGACCCCACGGCCCGGCTCGCGTTCGCGGGCGGCCCCAGCACCTCCGCGACCATCTCCGCCACCCTGCGCGATTTCCAGGATGGCGACAGCATCGACCTCGGGGGCCTGGCCTACGGCCCTGGCCTGTCCGTCAGCCTGGCGGGCGGCGCCGTGCAGGTCAGCGCGGGCGGCGCCGTGGCGGCACGCTTCGCCCTCGCGGGTGGGGCCTACGCCGCGGGCGAGTTCAGCCTCGCGGCCGACGGCGCAGGCGGCACGCTGCTGCGCACCACGCACCGGCTGAGCGCCCCGGTGCTCGCCGGGCCGGGCCGGGACTTCGACGCGACCTGGTATCTTGCCCACAATCCCGACGTGGCTGCGGCCCGGCTCGACCCGCTGCGGCACTACCTGGATTACGGCTGGAAAGAGGGCCGCGATCCCAACGCCTACTTCAGCACGGCCTGGTACCTGAACCAGAACCCCGACGTGGCGGCAGCGGGCGTCAACCCCTTGCAGCACTACGCGGACCACGGCTGGCGCGAAGGCCGCGACCCCGGCCCGGGCTTCAGCACGAGCGCCTACCTCCTCGCCAACCCGGACGTGCGGGCGGCGGGCATCGACCCCTTGCAGCACTTCCTGCTCCATGGCCGCGCCGAGGGCCGCGCCCCCGTCCCCGTCGCGCCGCGCCCGGTCGGCCCGCAGGACCCGCTGGTGGACCGCGCCTGGTACCTGGCGCAGCACCCGGACGTGGCCGCGTCGGGGGAGGACGCCAGCGCCCATTACCACCGGGTCGGCTGGACGCTCGGCTTCAACCCGGATGCCTTCTTCGACACGACGTATTACCTCCGGGCGAACCCCGACGTGGCCGCCGCCGGTCTGGACCCGCTGGCGCAGTTCGAGGCCACGGGCTGGCAAGGGGGCCGGGAGCCGTCGCTCGCCTTCAGCGACCGCCAGTACCTCCTTGCGAACCCCGACGTGGCCGCGGCCGGGATGGACCCGCTGGCGCATTACCTGGCCCATGGCCGGGCCGAGGGCCGCCCGGCCTTCATCAACGCCCCGCAGGCCCCGGACGCTTCGGCCACGCCGGACCCGCTGATCGACCGCGCCTTCTACTTCGCCCAGGCCGCGACGATCGTGCCCCCCGGCGCCGACGCGGCGGCCAGCTACGACCAGGGAGGCTGGCGGCAGGGCCTGAACCCCGACGCCTTTTTCGACACCAACTATTACCTGTCCCGCAATCCCGGCGTGCGCGCGGCGGGGATCAACCCGCTGCGCCACTACGAGGACTACGGCTGGAAGGAGGGCCGCGACCCTTCCGCCGCCTTCTCCACCGCCAAGTACCTGGCGGCCTACCCGGACGCGCGGGCAGACGGCAGCGACCCGCTGGCGAGCTTTCTCACCACCGGGCAGGCGCTGGGGCGGACGGCGTTCGGGGTGTAGGCCGCGCGGTCCGTCACGGCCTGGGCGCGCTTGGGGGTGCCCAGTCCTCGCGCAGCACCTCAGGGAACGGCCAGGTTGGCTC
This sequence comes from uncultured Acetobacteraceae bacterium, assembly GCA_964236415.1. Taxonomy (GTDB): domain Bacteria; phylum Pseudomonadota; class Alphaproteobacteria; order Acetobacterales; family Acetobacteraceae; genus CAHJXG01. The sequence continues at coordinate 7,799 of CAXSEX010000173.1, forward strand.
CGGCGGGAAGCGCGCGATGTCGATGCCGGTTTCGCGCGCCGCCGCCAGCCGCGCGTCGCTCCATGCGTCCTCGATGAAGCCCGGGTTCTCCAATTCCGGCCGCAGGCTCGGCGTCCGCTTCAATCGCCGCAGGACCTGCTTGCGCTGCTCGCGGATCGTGTTCTGCCAACCCGGGCTGCGAAGCATCGGCTGGTGTTCCCACTTCAGCCAGTGCGCCAAGAGCACGGCCATGTGGCTGGCCAGTTCGCGTGCCTCGCCCTTGCCCACGTCCTCGATCTCATCCGCGATGTGCTCGACGTCAAGCTGGTCAAACAACCCGGCGCGCAGCAGACGCGCCTGCTCAACCGACCACGCCGCCACGTCATGCTCGTAGCTGCAATGCCCGGGACTACGCGCTGCCTTCCTGACGGCCATGAGTGTCACCCTTGAGCCAGCGTCATGCGCCAGCCTGCTCCATATCGCCATGCGCCGCCCGCCTGTCGAGTGGCCCGCGCCCAACCTCGATTCTACCTTGACGCCCGCCCCCCTCGGCGCTACCTCCCCGCTCACCGCACGGTTGCCCAGGTGGCGGAATTGGTAGACGCGCAGGTTTCAGGTACCTGTGACCGCAAGGTTGTGAAAGTTCGAGTCTTTTCCTGGGCACCACTGTGACGGTTCAATTCATGCCGAGCGGCCCCATCCACCTGCACCGGCATGACCTGCCGGACGGCTTCGGCTTTGGCTCGGTCGTTGCGGTCGATACCGAGACCATGGGCCTCAACCCGCACCGCGACCGCCTGTGCCTCGTGCAGATGTCCGCGGGCGACGGCACGGCCCACCTGGTGCAGCTCATCCCTCCCGCCCTCGGCGGACGCGGCTATGACGCCCCGAACCTCGCGCGCCTCCTGGCTGACCCCGGCGTCACCAAGCTCATGCACTTCGCCCGCTTCGACGTGGCGGTGCTGCAACACGCCCTCGGCATCACCGTAGGCCCTACCCGCTGCACCAAGATCGCCGCCAAGCTGGTCCGCACCTTCACCGACCGCCACGGCCT
>CAXSEX010000174.1:0-8792 GCA_964236415.1 uncultured Acetobacteraceae bacterium
CGACGTGCCCGTCCGGCGTGAACTACATGCACTTGGTCGACCACGCCCGGCAGTACATCGAGGAAACCTATGTCCGCCCCTGGCACGAGCGGATGCTGCGCAACGTCCTGCAAGCCGTGCTGCCGCGCCCGGCGCTGTTCCGCATGGCGGTCCTCGGCGCGCGGGTGGCCCGGCCCGTGCGCCGGCTGGTCCCGCGGGGCAGCACGCTGGGCGACCGGGTGCACGCCATGCTGGACCTGGCGCCGGCCAAGCTGCCGCCGTCCGGCGCCATGCAGTCGCCGCAGGTCCACAAGGCGGAGGGCACGCGGCGCGGGCGGGTGGCGCTGCTCGCCGGCTGCGCGCAGACCGTGCTGGCGCCGTCCATCAACGAGGCCACCATCCGCCTGCTGACCCGGCTCGGCATCGAGGTGGTGATCGCCCGCGGCGTCGGCTGCTGCGGCGCGCTCACCCACCACATGGGCCGCCACGGCCCGGCCATGGCCAGCGCGCGGGCCAACATCACCGGCTGGACGCGGGAGATCGAAGGCGACGGCCTGGATGCCATCCTGGTCAACACCAGCGGCTGTGGCACCACGGTGAAGGACTACGGCTTCATGTTCCGGGCAGAGCCGGCGGAATGGGCGGTGCGGGCGGAGCGGGTGTCGGCGCTCGCCATGGACATCTCGGAATACCTGGCGACCCTGAACTACGTGCCGACGCGCCCCGCGCCGGGCCTGCGCGTCGCCTACCACGCCGCGTGCAGCCTGCAGCACGGGCAGCGCGTGCTGAACGAACCCAAGGCGCTGCTGCGGCGCGCCGGGTTCACGGTGCTGGAGCCGGCGGAGGGCCATCTGTGCTGCGGCTCTGCAGGGACCTACAACCTGGTGCAGCCGGCCATCGCCGGGCAGCTGCGGGAGCGCAAGCTCGCCAACATCGCCCGGACGAAGCCGGACCTGATCGCCGCCGGCAACATCGGCTGCATCACCCAGCTTGGAGGGGGCACGCCGGTGGTCCACACGGTGGAGCTGCTGGACTGGATGGCGGGCGGCCCGGCGCCGGCCGGAGTGCCGCACGCGGCTGCGGCCGTCCCCGCCTGATGCGGCGCCGGGCGCTGCTGGCCCTGCTGGCCGGCCCGGCCGCAGTTGCACGCTTGGGGGAGGCGTTCGGCCAAGCGCGACCTACCCCCACGCTCGACAACCTGCTCGCCGCGCTGCGCAACGCGCCGAACGAGGAGGCGGCCGCCGCCCTGGAAGCGCAGGTCCGCGCGCAATGGATTGAGGCCGCTAGCCCGGCGCTCCGCCTGCTGCTGGTGCGCGGGCTGCGGGAGATCGGGGACGGGCAGCCGAACGACGCGGTGGACAGCTTCGACGCGGCGCTCGACCTTGATCCCAACCTGATCGAGGCCTGGCGCGGCCGGGCGCAGGCGCGCTCACGGCTGGGCGACATGGCGGGGGCGGTGCGGGACATCCAGGAGGTGCTGCGTCGCGAACCCCGCAGCTTCGCGGCCTTCCAGGACCTGTCCCGCATGGCGGAAGCGCGCGCCGACTGGCGCGGCGCGCTGGCGGCGCACCAGAAGCTGCTGGAGATCGACCCGCACAGCCCCGGCGGCCAGGCCCGGCTGCGCGACCTGAAGCGCCGGGCGCTGGGCGACGACACCTGACGGGAGGGCCGATCCGCCCGGGCTTCACCGTCTCAGATTTCCGCTCAACCACCTTAAAACCGGCCCATCTCGCTTTTTCTGGCAGGCGGGCGTTGCAAAGAGTACACTGTGGGACAGGCACCCTGACCCCAGGAGGCCCGTCATCGGATAAGCAACCAACAAGGGATCGTCCTGCACGGAAGGCCATGCTCGCGCAGCGGCCTGCAACTCACACCAGGAGACACCAGTTGGCGCCTGCACAGAGTGACATCCCCCACGCGGCGGCCCAGCGCCGCCCGAGGCGCCTCCGCCGCATGGCCGCGCGCCTGCCCATCTACATGGCGAACATGCGCGACAATCCCCAGTGGCTGGCGATGTTCGCCCTTGGGCGGTTCCTTCCAGTGCGGCAGGCGCTGTGGCGCTTGGCGCCGGAGGGCGTGTCACCGGATTGCAGCGGCTCCATGTTCGGGGGCAGCAGCACGGCGCCGGGCACGGTGGACGCGCTGCGGGCGGAGGGGTTGTTCGCGGGCTTGCAGTTGCCGGAGCCGGTTTGCAGGGCCGTCCTGCGCTTCGCACGGACAACCCCGTGCTTTGCCAACCTGAGCCGCAGCAACGAGTTCCTGCCCTTGGCGCACGACGATGCCGTCGGCCGCCTGGGCCGCCCGGTCCTCACGGGCCACTACTTCGACCGGGTCGAGGCGTGCGCGGCCGTGGCAATGATCCTTGGCGACCCGCTCCTCCACGCGGTGGCAGGACGCTATCTCGGCCGCAAGGCGCGCGTGATCAGCACGCGCCTGTGGTGGAGCTTCCCGGCCAGCAGCGCGAGCGACGCGGACCTGAACCTCGCGTCGCAGGAAAAGCTGCATTTCGACCTCGATGACTGGCGCGCGCTCAAGTTCTTCTTCTACTTGACCCCGGTGGGCCACGGCGGGGGGCCGCATGTTTACGTCCGGCGGACGCACAACCGCCGGGCGGCGCGGCACCAATGGACCCTGATGGTCGGCCATCCGAACGAGGAGGTGCTGGACGCTTACGGCCCTGAGAACAAGACCACCGTGCTGGGCGGGGCCGGGCATGGCTTTGCGGTGGACCCGTTCGGCTTCCACATGGGAACGGTGGTCCGGACCGCGCCCCGGCTGATGCTGGAAGTCGGCTTCGGCGTGTCCTCCGTGCTGGGCCGCCGCTTCCACGGCGAGCCGGCGGGGTGAGGCCCTAAACCTCCGGCCCGGGCGGCGTGCCGGGCAGGTCCACGCCTTCGTAGAACTCTTGGACGGGCACGCTGATGCCGAGTTCGGGGATGCCCAGGGTTTCGTCCGCGGTCAGTGCGGCGGCGGTCCAATCGGCTGTGCCATCAGGGCGAGAGAACACGGTGACGCTGGCGCTGCGGTATTCGAGGACCACGTAGCGGCGAATGGACGGCACGGCGCGGTATTCGCGCAACTTATCGATCCGGTCGGCGTGACCGGAGGTGGGGCTGAGCACCTCGAAGACGACGACAACGCCTGAAACGAGCAACGCCGATCCGGGAACCTTGGCGCACGTCACCAAGGCGTCGGGATAGCGGACCGCGCCGCTGACCGTGGCAAGGCCGGCACCCGCGCCAAGAACTATGCCTTCGCTGCCGCGAAGGCGGGTGCGCAGGGCGAACCAGATGTTCTTGCAAATTCGGCTATGGTCCGCCGTGCTGCCCGGGATGGCGACCGGCTGGAAACCGTCGAACTCGTAGCGCCCTTCTTGGGCTTGCACCCAATAGAGGAACTCGTCTCGGGTTATGACTGCTGGCGGGGCACGACGTTCATGGACGTGGTCGCAGCAGGCTCCAGCCGGGACGGAGAGGCGCGGCCATGCGGGACGGCGACCGGAACGCAGCGGGTGTCTTGAGAGCGTGCCTGAATCAGGCCACCGGCGACGTGCCGGGCAAGTCCACGCCTTTATAGAACTCCTGCACGGGCACGGCGATGGCGAGTTCAGGCATATCCAGGGTTTCATCCGCGGTCAGCGCGGCGGCGGTCCAGTCGGCAGTGCCGTGGGCGCGCGAGAATATCGTGAGACCGGCGCTAAGATACTGAAGGACCACATAGCGCCGGATGGACGGCACGGCACGGTATTCGCGCAACTTGTCGATCCAATCGGCACGGCCGGACGTGGGGCTGAGCACCTCGAACACCATAACAACGCCAGGGATCAGCAACACCGATCCAGGAAACTTGGCGCATGTCACCAGGGCATCGGGATAGCGCACGGTATCGCCCACCGTGGCGACGCCAGCATCCGGGCCGAGCGCCTCGCATCCGGTGCCGCCAAGACGGGCGCTCAAGGCGACATGGAGATTTCGAATGATCCGGTTATGGTTGGCTGTCCCACCCGTCATGGCGACCGGCTGGAAACCGTCGAACTCGTAGCGCCCTTCCTGGGCCTGCGCCCAATCGAGGAACTGGTCCCGGGTCATGGACGGTTGGCGGAGCGCGACGTTCATGGGGGCGACCCTAGCATCCCTCAGCCCGGGTCGAGAAGCTCAGCGATGTAGGGCGGCAACTGGAACGCGGCGGCCTGGACCTCCGGCGACCAATACCGGGTGCGGCCCAGGATGCCCGCCGCCGCGGCGCGGGCGCGGATCGTCTCGACCGGCACCTGCCCCAACCCGGCCGCCTTGGCTGCGATCCCCAGCGTCATCAACCCGCCGACATAGGTGGGCACCGCGGCGACGTAGGCCGACACATGCGGGAACGCCCGGGCACGCCGCCGGCTGGTGTCCCGCAGCTCCTCCGGCTGCATGAACGGCACGCCGCACTGGTTCACTACCAGGCCCTCCGGCGTCAGCAAGCGGGCGCAGTCCGCGTAGAACGCCTGGGTGAACAGCACTTCCCCCACCCCGGCTGGGTCGGTGCTGTCCACGATCACCACGTCGAACGACCCGGCGGCAGCCTCCGCAGCGTAAGCAATGCCGTCGCCCACGATGACCTCGGCCCGCGGATCGGTCCAGGCGTCGCCGCCGATGCCGGGCAGGAACTCGCGGGACAGGCGGATCACCTCCCCGTCGATCTCCACCATGGCCGCCCGTTCCACCGTGCGGTGCTGCAAGACCCGGCGCAGCACGCCGCCGTCGCCGGCGCCGATGATCAGCACCCGCCGCGCCGAGCCGTGCGCCAGCAAGGACACGTGCGCCAGCATCTCCTGGTACACGAACTCGTCAGCCTCGGTGATCTGGATCGCGCCGTCGAGCGCCAGCACCCGGCCATGCCGCGCACTCTCGAACACCTCAATGGTCTGGTAGGGGCTGTCTACCCGCGCCAGGGTGCGGACGACCTGGAGCCGCTGGCCCCAGCCGGGGTGCAGCGTCTCGTTGAACCAAGCTTCGGTCATGGCGCGCGCACCCTCCCGGCCAAAAACAACGCGGCCCGGCCCGGAGTTTTCCCCAGGCCGGGCCGCGCCGAGTGCGAAGGCTTAAGCGACGCGACCGCGCCGCTGCTCGCCAAGGTCCACCCGGTCCGGATGGAACGCCGCCCGCAGCACAGGTACCGCATCGTGCGGGTTGCACGCGCCGCACATGAAGATATCGACCGCGGCGAAGTTCCGCTCCGGCCAGGTGTGGATGGAAATATGGCTTTCGGCCAGCACGACCACGCCCGACACCCCGCCATTCGGGGTGAAGTGGTGGAAGTGGCTATGGAGGATCGTCGCCCCTGCCTTGACCGCCGCGGCGCGGAGTGCCGTGTCGATCAGCGCGGGGTCCGCCAAGTTGGTGGCTCCCCAGAGATCCACGAGAAGGTGCATGCCGGCATACTTCATGCCGTCCCTCTCAACGAAGTAATCCTTTGCGTCCTCGCCCACGCAGGACGGAAAGCTTGCAATCGTCGTCTGGTTTTCGCTCGGAAGTTCCGAGACCATCCCCAGTTGAGCAAGTGCGTTCATCACGTACCCCCAAACCAGTAGACAGCCTGTTGGACGGGATCGTCCCCTTGGGCCAAGAGCGGTGGGAGATAGGGCTTATGGGGGTTTTCCGCAAGTGAATTCAGGCCATTTGGCCCATCCAGAAATGCAGGACTGACCGTCGTTCTAACACTATTTTGTATTTTGGGCGGAAAGGCCGTGCAGGCGGTCCGGCAGCGTCCGCGCCAAAGCCAGCTCCGCCGCGGCACGCGGCAGGTCGGAAGGCGATTGCAGCGGCGCCGCGGTCAGCACGCGGAACAGGTCGGCGCGCGGCCCGGCCAGCCGCGCCCCGTAGCGGCGCGACAGCTCGGCCAGCGCCGCCGCGTCATGCGCCCGCGCTGCCGCCGTCGCCTGCCGCAGCACGGTGTCCTGCATCCCGTCCGCGAGCGCCCCGTCCGCCGGCACGGTCTTGGCCGAAAGGTCGGACAAGGCGGCGAGGCTGCCGGGCCAGTCGGACGCCTGGCCCAGCAGCGTGGCCCGCAGGTCGTCCGCCGCCGGGGTGCCGAGCGCCTGCAAGGCGGCGGTCGCCCCACCCACGTCGCCCTGGGCGGCGCGGGCGCGGGCGAGCGCCAGCGTGCGCTGCTCTGCCAAAGGGGCCGGCAGCCCCGGCGCGTCGGAGGCCCGGAGCGCCGCCTCCGCCGCGGGGGCGGCGGCGTTCTCAAGCTGCACCTGCGCGAGCCGCGCCCCAATGCCAGCCCGCGCCGGCCCGGCGGGCGCCGCCGCCATCAGCGACGCCAGCACCGGCGCCGCCCGCCCCGGCAGGTCCAGCGCCACCAGCTTGTCCGCGAGCAGGGCGGACAGGCCCTCGCCCGCCCCCGCCGGCAGCATCCCCGCGTAGTCGCTGACCAGGGTGACAAGTTCCAGCGGCTCCACCGCCTGCGGCTGCGCCAGCATGGCCCGCACCACGCCGGCCATGGCGGCGCGGATGGCCGGCTGCTGCCCCGGGAACAGCCGCTCGGTGTCGCGCAGCATCTCCAGCGCCGGGCGGAACGACCCGGCAACGGCGCGCAGCTCGGCGGCGCGCAGGCGCATCCGGCTTTCCCGGGCGTCGCCGCGCCAGGCCGCGGCCTGGCGCTCCAGCACGTCCGCCGCCTGCGCCGGGGTCAGCGCGCCTCCCTTCAGCCGAAGCTCCGCTGCGCGGACGCCGGCGCGCACCTGCATCAACTGGTCGCGCCCGGCAGCCAGCGCGTCAAACGCCTTCAACGCCTCCGCCGCGTCGCCGTCGCGCTCCCGCTGCAAGGCGCGGGCGAAGTCGAGGGTGTGGTCGTCAGCCTTCGCCAAGGCGCCGGCGACCGTGGTTCCCTGCCCCGTGGACACCGCGGCTTCGACCATGAGAGGGCGCAGGCGGTCGCGCAACGCCGCCGGGTAGCCGTCCGCCAGCGGCAAGAGCCGGGCCAGGCCGCGCCCGGCCTCCGCATCGTCCCGTATGGCGTCCCGCACGCCGCGCCACAGCGCCACGTCGTCCGCGCCGTCGAGCCGCGGGTCGTCAAGGCCCGTCGCCTCCGGGCTGCGCCCGGCCAGCAGGGCGGCGACCCCCATCAGCCCCACGAGCTTGGGATCGGCGGCGGCGATCGGGTCCTCCGTCGCGACCAGCGCGAGCACGGCCTGCGCTTCCGTGGCCATGCCGAGGCACAGCAGGCTTTGCGCCACGGCCATGCGGCTCCCGGTGCGGGCGCGAGGCGGGGCGGCTGCGGCTGCGGCCTGCTGCGCCGCCAGTCGCTGGGTCAGCGCGGCCATCGGCAGGTCCGGCAGGTCGAAACGGCGGGTGAACGCCTCGGGCGGCTGCGCCGGGGCGGAAACACCGGGCAGGCCGGGGGAGACAAGGGCAAAGCCCCGGGCCGCCGGGCGCAGCTCGATCAGGTCGGACAGCGGCTCCACCGCGACGCCGAGCCAGGTGGGCGCCAGGGCGTAGCCCGGCGTGCGGCGTGCGGGCGCCAGGCCCGGGCCGGCGCCCACGGCAGGGTTGACGGTGCCGACCAGCAGCGCGAGGCCGGTCGCAGGGTCCGCTACCGTCACCACCTGGCTGGGGTTGTCGAGCACCAGCAGCAGGCCGCCCGGACCAGGTTCGGCCCCGATGGGGACGGGCGGCGCGGCGTCGTCGGCCAGGGCGACGCGCCAGCCTCCCGGCTCCCGGGACAGCGCCAAGCCCTGCGACGCCGAAAGCGGCACGGACAGCACGGTGCTGGCCTGGCCAAGCCGGACGGAGGCCGCGGCAAACGCCGGGCCGCCGCCAAGCGCCGCAAGGTCGAGCGGAACGCGCCCGTCGAACACCACCATGCCGTTCTCCGCCCGGCGGAACGCGGCGGCGCCGACGCCGGCCTCCAACGGCACCAGGATCGAGGCGGGACGGGCTGGGACGGATGGCGGCGGCGCGGGGCGTGGCGGCGCGGGGCGTGGCGGCTCCGGGGGCATGGCGGGGGTTGCGGGCGCGGCCGGTGCGGCGGCCACCGTCGGCGCGGCCGGCGCGGGGGGCGGCGTCGCTGCCTCGCGCAAATCGCTCTGCGATTTCGCTGGTTCGGGAGCATGGGCCGCCTGCGCCGGGCCGCGCGCCGGGCGGCCCGGCACGGGGTCCAGCACGTCGATCACGACGCGGTTGCCCTGCCGGGCGGAACGGACACGGGCGCCCGGAACCAGCACCAGCGTCACCGACCCGGCGGCGCGCTCGATGGCCCGGACGTTGCGCGGCGTGCCCTTCGCTGCCCCCAGCGCCGGCGCGCCGGTGAACACGACCTGCGCCCGTTCCTCCGTCTCGGCCACCTCGAAGCCGGTCGCCCGGGTGAACTCGAACACGATGCGGCCGTAGCCCGGGAAGCTGCCGACCTTGACCGGCACCTGCGCCCACGCCAGGCCCGGCAGGAGCAGCAGGCCGAACGCCAGCCAGCGGAGGCGCGCCATCACCGTGCCATCACCGTGCGATCACCCTTGCGGACCCGGCGGCGGGACGGTGACGGACCGGGTGCGGGATTGCGCCAGCGCGGCGGTGGCGGAGCGGGCGCGGTCGGGCTGCATGGCGGCCAGCACGAGGGCGGCCTTGGCCTCCTTCATGCGGTCCAGCACCTGCAGCAGCACCGGGGGGTCCATGTCGTTCAGGATCGCCGCCGCGTCGCGCGGGCGCATCGCCTCGTAGGTCTTGACCAGGCCGCGCCAGTTCGCGTCGTCCCGCTCCCGCCGGTTCTGGTCGAGCTGCTCAAGGCGTCCCTGCAAGGCGGTCAGTTGGGCGACGCGCTCGCCCAGCTGGTGCTCG
>CAXSEX010000175.1:0-272 GCA_964236415.1 uncultured Acetobacteraceae bacterium
GATGGTGGCGCCGTCCAGGTCCTTCACGGACTTCACGCCGGCCGATGACTTCACCAGGAAGCCGGTGCCGTCGTAGAAGTTGATCCCGGCGAACAGCAGGCCGAGATTGCCCTCGCGGCCCAAGGTCCAGGTCGTCGAGCGGACCAGCAGGTCAAGCTCGCCCGATTGCAGCGCGGTGAAGCGGTTGGTGGTGGTGGTCGGCACGAAGCGCACCTTGCCCGCGTCGCCCAGTATGGTGGCAGCGACGGCGCGGCAGGTGTCGGCGTCGATGC
>CAXSEX010000175.1:282-8745 GCA_964236415.1 uncultured Acetobacteraceae bacterium
TGGTGGTCGTCGTCGGCACAAACTTCACCTCGGGCTTGCCGAGGATGGCGGCTGCCACCGCCCGGCAGGTGTCGGCGTCGATGCCCTGGATCACGCCCTTGCTGTCCGCCAGCGAGAACCCGGCGACGCCGGTGGACACGCCGCACACCAGCTGGCCGCGGGACCTGATGGCGTCGATGGTCGCCGACCCGCTGCCCTGCGCTGCCGCCGGCGGCGAGAAGGCCAGCCCGGCGCCGAGCAGCACGGCGCCCAATAAGGCAATTCGCTTCATTCAATGAAACTCCAACGTGTTCACGAGGACGCGCCCCCATGCGGGGCAGGACTGTGCATGGCGGTCAATTGATGCTTGGTCAACACAAGCGGCTGCCGAAGCCCTTTCGCGTCCCGTGCCGGCCGTGTGGGCGAGCCGGGCAGGCCCGCCCACACGGGGCCGCTACTTGGCCGCGACCTGGCCGGAGTTGCTCACGCTGACGCGCTGGGTGCTGCCGCCCTTGACGCATTGGCCGTACCAGCCGCCGTCTGCGCCCATGGACAGCGTGGACAGGTTGTTGCAGCCGTAATCGATCAGCATGGAGCGAGCAGCGGGTTCGGTGATGTGAGTGGCCTTCGTGGCGCTCGCGACGCCCTGGGTGTCCACCATGACGGGGGTGCGGGCGCCGCCCTTGGTGCACTCGGCATGCCAGGTGCCGCCGGGGCCGGTGCCCATAGAGGAGATGTTGGAGCAGCCGAAGTCGGTCATGGCGTAACGGGCGCGGCCTTCGGTCACGTGCTGGACGCCCGTGGTTTGGGAGACCTTGCCATCCTTGTCCATCTTGAGGCTGATCGTGCTGCCGCCCTTGGTGCAGGTCCCGTGGTATGCGCCATCCGGCGCGATGGCGACCGAGTGGACGGCGGAACAGCCAAAGTCCGCCATGGCCGAGCGCGCGTGGCTGGCGGTCAATGGCGGGGCGCTGCCGGTTTGGGCGAAAGCAAGGCTCGGGACTGTGGCCCCAAGCAGCAACGCGGCGATAATGTGTCTCATAAACTGCTCCTCCTCTACTGCCCAGCGGTTCTGCTACGGCTATGGGAAGCAATGCAGTCTAAGTAGGCCAAGTCAAGCAAATGTAAGACATTTCTCGCGATGATGGAGCCAAATTAATGAGAAAAGGCTCCAGGGCTTAAACCGTCAGTTGGGCCGCGCCGGGTTGAGGCGCGGGGTGGCGTAAGCCCTGGTGCAAACCGGTTCGTCGGGCGCGAGCCTACTCGGCGGCTTGGGAGAACGGCATGCCGGTCTCGATCGGCAGGCTCTCGTCCCGGCTCCACTCGTTCCACGAGCCGAAGTACATCCGCACGTCGCGCACCCCGGCCTCCCGCAGCGCCACCAGCGTGTTGGAGGCGCGGGCACCCTTGAAGCAATACAGGTACACCGGGGTGGAGGAGGTGACGCCGACGGTGTGGGCCTCCGCCTTGATCTCGTCCGGCGACTTGAACATCGGGCCGGCGGCGGTCGGCTTCATCAGGCGATACCATTCCAGCCAGCGCGCCCCGGGGATGCGGCCCTTGCGCGGGCAGAAGTCCGGGCCGTAGGGGGAGGAACTGGTGCCGATCCACTCGTCCACGTCGCGCACATCGAGCTTCACGATGGCGTCGTTGCCGACCGCGGCCAGCATGGCGTCGCGATCGATCATCATGTCGCTGCCGGCCTCGCTCAGCGGGAAGGCCTTGGGCGCCGGCTGGGCCGGGTCGGTGCTGACGGGCAGGCCGGCGGCTTTCCATGCCTGCATGCCGCCGTGCAGGACCATCGCCTTCTCGTAGCCGAGCCAGCTCAGCAGGAAGTAGCCGCGGCAGGACTGGCCAAAGCCGGAGTTCATGCTTTCCTCGTAGCACACCGCCGTTTCCGCGCCGGACAGCCCGGCGGCGCCGAAGGCGTCGGCGAACTTCTGGCGCAGCGTCGCCATGCCCTCGGGCGTCGAGGTCGCGAGGTAGGTGAAGATCTCATGCACGTTGACGGCGCCCGGGATGTGCCCGGCGGCGTAGGCGTCCGGCGAGCGCGTGTCGATCACGACGACGCCCGCACCCATCATCCCCTGCAACTCGGCCGGGGTCAGCAACACTTTGTCGGTCATGCTCGATCTCCTGTGATGAAGGCGGTCAGGGCAGGCGGGCGCGGAGGCCGTCCAGGGCCTCCGACAAACGGAGTTGGCAACTCAGCCGCGAGGTCGGCGAAAGGTCGAACACAGTGTCGAGCATCGCCTCCTCCTCGTCCGACACCGGCGGCAGGCGGCTGCTCCAGGCGGGGTCCACGATCACGTGGCAGGTGGCGCAGGCGAGCGAGCCGTTGCACTCGCCGAGCACCGGCAGCCCGGCGGCGCGGGCCAGCTGCATGACGCTGTCGCCGGGCTGGCCGTGCAGCACCACCTCCCCGCCGGGTCCGTCGATGACGGCGTGCAGCGTCAATGCAGGTTCCCGGGCGCCACGCGAAGCTCGGGCCGGCTCAGTTCCTGGCGCAAGTGGCGGATGGAGGGGGTGATGATCGCGACGAAGTGGCCCTCGCGGATGCGGCGGTTGACCGGCGAGCCTTCAAGGTAGCCGCGCGCGCCGGTGTGCATCAGCGCGGCCTGCCCGGCTTCCAGCGTCAGTTCGCTGACCTGCAGGCGGGCGGCCAGCACGGCGCGGAGGTATTCCGGCGCCTGCTCCAGCGGCGTCGCGGCGAGCCGCGCGATCTCCTGGCGCAGCGCCAGGAGATCGGCGGCGAAGTCGTCGGCGCGGCGGGGCAGGTGCTGGTTGGTGTGGCCGTGCGTCACGTCGGCCTCCCGCATCAGGGCGATGCAGGCTTCCGTCACGCCGATGCCCATGCCGGTCTGCAACAGGATGAAGCCCGCCTTGATGCGGCGGATCATGTCGCCGAGCGGGTCGGCCAGCAGCATCTCGTCGGCGATGAAGGCGCGGCGGAACAGCACGCTGTAGGTGCCGGTGCCCTCAAGCGCCACGAAGTGGGCGTTCTGCTTGAGATCGACGCCAGGCTGGCCGCAGCGGATCATCGCCATGACCCGGTGGTCCGGGTGGTCGGCGTCCACGAACACGGTGCCGAACAGGTGACCCGGGCCGAGGTTGCTGACCCAGGGCAGCACGCCGGACACCTCGTAGCCGCCGGGCACGCGGCGGCCGCGCAGCTTGAAGGTTTCGATGCCGGACAGCGACTTCATCGGGTTGGACAGGCCGGTGCCGCCCATGGCGGCGCCTTGCGCCAGGCCGGGCTGCAATTCGTCGCGCAGCGCGGCGTTGTCCGACTGCTCCAAGTACCAGCCGGCGGCATCCTGGCACCAGGTGCAGAAGGCGGTGGACATGCAGGTCTCGCCCACGGCCGCCATCGCGTCGATGGCGGCGGCGATGCTGGGGCGCGGGGCTTGGGCGGCGAGGTGGTGGGCGAACAGCCCGGCCCCGCCCAGGGCACGCATCGCCCCGGCGGGATAGAGGCCGTCGTGGTCGATCTGCTTGACCAGCGGCGCCAACTCCGCGGCGATGGCGGCGCGGAGCGCGGCGTCGGACGGGAGCGCTGCTTGGGCGCCGGCACGGATCGCGGTTTCGCTCATGGCAACGCTCCCTTGGCCGATCAGACGGACTTCACGTCGAGGCCGACTGGCTTGGTGAAGGTGTTGGCGACCGGGGACCACTTGGTGGCGTGGGCGATCAGGCCGTCGAGTTCCTCCCGCGGCGCGTCGGCTTCCAAGTGGACTTTCGCGCGCACCGCATCGAAGCCGACCGGCTTCGGCGAGGTGTCGCCGGTGCCCCACACGGCGGTGATGTTGATGTCGGCCTCAAGCTCGATCTCTAGCTTGCGCACCGTGATGCCGCGGGCCACCGCGTTGGCATGAATGCCGACGGCGAGGCAGGAGCCGAGGGCGGCCAGCGACGCTTCCGACGGGTTCGGCGCGGTGTCGTCGCCGAGCAGGCCCGGCGGCTCGTCCACGATGTATGGCGGCAGGTCGCGGATCATGTTCAGGTGACGGAACCGGCCCTCGGCGACCGTGCGGCACTTGAGGGTCTTGATGGCCTTGGGATCGGCGCGGCCCTTGGCGATCAGGTTGTCGAGGCCGCCCTTGTCGATGGGGGCGAGGCAGCCCGTCATGGCGGTGGGCGGCGCGGCGGGGGCCTTGGTGGTGGCACTCATCCCTGAAACTCCTTTTTATGTCCCGGAACAGACCGGTCAGTCTTGACTACGCCTAAGCAGGATGCGTGCCAAGCACCGTTTGACCGGCACAGGCTTTGCGCTGACAATCCAGATCGCTCTGACCACGCCGGAAGCAAAGCGCAATGGTCAGTTTTCAGGCATTGAGTGCGTCATATTCAGTCATTTTGGAAGGGTTAAGATGGGAGAGGGGTTAATTGCCAAGGACGGGGGCACTGCCTTGGCGCCCGGTCCGCGCCGGGTGCCGCCGCACGAACGGATCATCGAGGTGGCACGCGACCTCTTCTGCCGGGATGGCATCCATGCGACGGGGATCGACCGCATCCTGACGGAGGCGGGCGCGTCGAAGATGACGCTGTACGGCCGGTTCGGCTCCAAGGAGGCGCTGGTCAGGGAGGTGCTGGCGCGGGAAGGCGCGGAGTGGCGCGAAACGTTCTTCGCGCTGGTCGAGGAGGCCGGCCCCGACCCGGCTGACCAACTGCGGGCGACGATCCCCGCGCTGCGCGCCTGGTTCGAGGGGGCGCGGTTCTACGGCTGCCCGTTCATGAACGCCGCGGCGGAGCACAGCAAGGGCAGCGGCGGCGGCGAGCCTTGGCTGCGGGACATGACGGCGCAGCACCACGCCGCGGTCATCGCGTTCCTCGCCGGGCTGGCGCAGGCGGCCGGACATGCGGAGCCGCGGATGCTGGCCCGGCAAATCCTGCTGCTGCTGGACGGCGCGATTGCCGCCCTGATGGTGAGCGGGGACGAAAGCGTGCTGGACGTGGCGGCGCGCAACCTGCAGGCGGTGCTGCGGGCGGGCTGATCCCAGCCAAGGCGGCGCAGGGGTCTGATACGAACGGCTTGGTTGAATAAGCCATCATCCGCCGATGGGTTGCACCCATCCTACGGCATGGGCTGCGTAGGATGGGTGCAACCCATCAGCGATCGCGCACAGGTTAATCGGTGGCGCCGCCCGTATGACGCCGAAAGGCCGGCGCAGCGGGCTAAGCCCGGCGCAGCAGGAACAGCGCCTGCTCGCCGAACAGGTTGGCGAGGCCGGGGAAGCGGCGCCAGGGTGCCTGATGGCCCTCGTTGTCCACCGCGAGCCAGCGCTCCACGGCGTAGCCCTCCTGCGCGCACAGCGTGAAGAAGTCGCGGATGGTGCAGGGGTGGATGTTCGGCGTCTCGTACCAGGGCCGGTCCCAGGTCGGCGTCATCGGCATGCGTCCGGACCGCACAAGCTGCCAGCGCACCCGCCAATGGCCGAAGTTCGGGAAGCTGACCAGCGCGCGGGTGCCGATGCGCAGCATCTGGCGCAGCACCTCCTGCGGGCGCTCCACCGCCTGAAGCGTGCGGGACAGCACCACGTAGTCGAACAGCCCGTCCGGGTAGTGGGCGAGGTCGGTGTCGGCATCCCCGTGCATCACCGGCAGGCCATGCGCCACGGCGCGGGTGACTTCGGCCATGTCGATCTCGATGCCGCGGGCGTCGCAGCCGCGGGTGCGGGACAGGTGCTCGATCAGCGTGCCGTCGCCGCTGCCGATGTCGAGCACGCGGGAGGCCGGCGCGATCATCTCCGACATCAGGCGCAGGTCAAACCGCACCTTGGGGCGGCCGGGCCGCTCGATGGGGGGCGGATGAGGGCTCACAGCTTGGCGTGCTCGGCGCAGCCGGACAGGAAGCCGGACAGGGCGCGGTGGAAGTCCGGCTCGTCCAGCAGGAAGGCGTCGTGGCCCTTGTCGCTGGCGATCTCGACGAAGCTGACGTTGGCGCCGGCGCGGTTCAGCGCGCGGGCGATGGCGCGGGACTGCGCGGTGGGGAACAGCCAGTCGCTGTCGAAGCTGACGATGCAGAACCGGGTGGCGGTGCCGCGGAACGCCCGTGCCAGGTCGCCGTCGTGGTCGGCCGCGAGGTCGAAGTAGTCCATGGCGCGGGTGATGGTCAGGTAGCTGTTGGCGTCGAAGCGGTTGACAAAGGTGCTGCCCTGGTGGCGCAGGTAGCTTTCCACCTCGAACATGTCGCCGAACAGCGTGGACGCGCCGGCGATAGGCGTTTGCAGGCGGCGGCCGAACTTGCGGGTCAGCGCCTGCTCGCTGAGGTAGGTGATGTGCGCGGCCATCCGCGCCACCGCGAGGCCGCGGGCGGGGATCGTGCCGTGGCGCCAGTACTCGCCGCCCGCCCAATCCGGGTCGGCGAAGATGGCCTGTCGCCCGACCTCGTGGAAGGCGATGTTCTGCGCGGAGTGGAAGGCGGCGGTGGCGACCGGGACGGCGGCGAATACCTGGTCGGGAAAGGTCGCGGCCCATTCGAGCACCTGCATCCCGCCCATGGAGCCGCCCACCGCCGCGAACAGCCGGGCAATGCCCAGGCGGCCGATCAGCAGGCGCTGGGCGCGAACCATGTCGCGGATGGTGATGGGCGGGAAGTCCGTGCCCCAAGGGGGCGCATCGTGCGGCGCGTCCGGCCCGTCGTCGCGCGGGCTGCGCGGCCCGGTGCTGCCCATGCAGCCGCCCAGCACGTTGGCGCAGACGACGAAGAAGCGGTTGGTGTCGATCGGCCGGCCTGGCCCGACGACTTGGCTCCACCAGCCGGGCTTGCCGGTTCCGGGATGCGGCTCCGCCACGTATTGGTCGCCGGTCAGCGCGTGGCAGACGAGGATGGCGTTCGACCGGGCGGCGTTCAGCGTGCCGTAGGTGCGGTAGGCTACGGTGACGAAGGGCAGCGCCGCGCCGCAATCCAGCATGAAGCAGCCGTCGAAGGTCGCGGATTGATGGGTGTCGCGGGACGGGATGTCCAGATGATCCATGATGGGGGCTGCATAGGCCGCATGCACTTGCCGGGCAACCTCGCTCCGCGTGTTTGTGACGCGCGGCCTTGCCCGGATGGCTTGCAGGATGTAACGCTTCCGCTATTTGTTTTTTCTCATTCCGGAAAGTTTCAGCGACTGTGATGTCCAGTCCGTCCCAAACTCAACCGGCCGCGCCGGCCAAGAAGCCTGACCTCGTGTCGTTGCGGGCCGAGTTGGACCGGCTGGACGACACGCTGCACAACACGCTGATGCGCCGGGCGGAGGTGGTGAAGCAGGTGGCGGCGCTGCGGGTGAAAGGTCCCGTGCCGCTGCGGCCGGGACGGGAAGCTGCCATCATCCGGCGCCTGCTGGCCCGGCACCACGGCGGGCTGCCGGCCTTTGGCATCGTGCGCATCTGGCGCGAGCTGCTCGGCACCACGACGGCGCAGCAGCATCCTCTGGTGGTCAGCGTGTGCGAGGCCGGGGGCGACCCGGCCTACATGGCTTTGGCGCGTGAGCATTTCGGCGCGCTGACCCCGATGCGCTTCCATCACAGGCCGGCCGAGGCCATCGGGGAGGTGCGCGCCGGGCGCGCGACCGTCGCCGTGCTGCCGATGCCGGCGCAGGGCGAGGCGGCGTCCGATGCGTGGTGGACCGCGCTGCTGCACCCCGGCAGTGGGCAGGTGCACGTCGTTGCCCGCCTGCCGTTCTGGTCACAGCGCCCGGAGGGGACGCCCACCGTGCAAGGACTGGTTGTCAGCGCCGCGGCGCCGGACCCGAGCGGCCAGGACCGCTCGTTGCTGGGCCTGGAACTGGCGGATGCTGACCGTGCGCGGTTGGATGCCGCCTTGGCTGCCGCCGGGTTCCGCGCCGGGCCGATGATCGTGCGGCGGGATGCTGAAGCCGCCACCGCCTGCGCGCTGGCGGAGGTTGATGGGTTTGTTGGCGATGACGACCTGCGGCTGACGGCGCTGCGGAAGGCGGGGTGCTTGCCTGCGGTGCTGGGCGCTTATGCTCTGCCGGTGGGAGGAGAGGCTTGATGGGTCCGCAGCCGCGCGAGGGTGTCCTCGGCATCGCGCCGTATGTCGGCGGCGAGAGCAAGGCAGCCGGGCCGAACCGGACGACCAATCTTTCGTTCAATGAGGGCGCGTTCGGCGTGCCGCCCGGCGCCCGCGCGGCCTATGCCGCGTTGGCCGGCGACCTGCATCGTTATCCCGACGGGGACGCGCAGGAGCTGCGCCGTGCCATCGGCACGCGGTTCGGGCTTGATCCCGCGCAGATCGTCTGCGGCGCCGGGTCGGACGACCTGATCTACCAACTCTGCCTGGCCTACGGCGGACCGGGCACCGAGCTGATCATGAGCCGCCATGGGTTCAGCGTTTACGAGATCGCCGGAACCTATGCCGGCTGCCGGGTCATCAAGGCGCCGGAGCGGCAGTTGACGACCGACGTGGATGCGGTGCTGGCGGCGGTGTCGGCGGCCACGCGACTGGTGTTCCTGGCCAACCCGAACAACCCGACCGGC
>CAXSEX010000176.1:0-214 GCA_964236415.1 uncultured Acetobacteraceae bacterium
CTTCGCGCAGTTCGACCTGGACGCGCCGGTCGGCACGCTCACCACCAACGGCCACCAGCAAACGCTGGACGACTTCAAGCGCAAGGCCGGCGACCGCACGCTGCGGCAGGCGGTCGCGGCCTACAACAGCGACGGCGGATCGGTGGAGCTGGTGGGCACGCCGGACGGCGTCGCGGCGCAGGGCCACCAGGCGCCGCAGAGCCGTAGCGACCGG
>CAXSEX010000176.1:224-4505 GCA_964236415.1 uncultured Acetobacteraceae bacterium
TGGCCGAAGCGATGGCGGAGGTGGGCGGCGACGGCTTCCTGTTCTCCATGCCGAACATCAGCCGGCGCTCGGTTGCGGAGATCGAGGACGGGCTGGTTCCGGCGCTGCAGAAGCGCGGCCTGGTGCGCAAGGCATACGGCCACGAGCAGTTCCGCGACAACCTGCTGGAATTCTGATCACAGCCCCAGGCTGTCCCGGATGCGGCCATACGTCATGCGGGCGGCGAGCGCGCTTCGCCACAGGCCGTGGAACGGGATTTCGCGGAGGCCGGTAATCGGCATGTCCAGCGCGTCGGGCGCAGCACCCAGGATGCGCGCGGCGACCTGCGTGCCCATGGCCGTCGCCATCGCGACGCCGCGGCCGTTGTAGGCGAGCGCCGCGAGCACCCCGGGCGCCGGCTCGTGGAAATGCGGGTAATGGTCGGTGGTGACGGCGAGCTGGCCGTTCCAGAAGTGCGACCACGCCGTGCCGCCTTTCAGCCGGGGCCACAGGCCCTCCGCGTAGTCGATCAGGTACTGGAAAGCCCGGCGGTCGCCCGTGTCGCGCGACGGCGACCCGCCCCCCATCAGCAGGCGGTTCCCGGCATCCAGCCGGTAATAGACGGTCATGGCCGCCACCTCGAACAGCACGGACCGGCTCGGCATCACCTGCGCCGCCAGCGCGTCCGGCAGCGGCTCCGTCGCGGCAATCATGCTGAACACGGGGACGACCGAGCGCCGCAGCCCCGGCCAGAGCTTGTCCGTGTACCCGTTCGTGCACAACGCCAGCCAATCCGCCGTCACGCTGCCGCCCGGCGTTTCGACGCGCCAGCCGTCCGCCGCCCGTTTCATGCGGAGCGCCGGGCTGCCGGCGTGGATGCGCGCACCCGCGCCCTGCGCCGTGCGGGCCAGGCCGCGGGCGTAGCCGAGCGGGTTCAGGTTGCCGCCGCGCGGATCGGCCATGCCGCACACGTAGCGCCCGGTGCCCGTCGCCGCGGCAATGGCGTCGCGGTCCAGGAACCGCACCGGGGCGCCATGCGCCGCGTGTCGGTCCGCAGAGGTGCGGATTGCCCGGGCGTTGCGCCCGCTCTTGGCGGCGCGGATCGTGCCGTCGCGGCGGGCTTCGCAAACGATCTGGTGCCGCTCGATCAGGTCGAACACGCGCTGCGGCGCGGCGCCGGAGAACGCCGCCATGCGCCGGCCCCTCTCGGCGCCGAAGTCCGCCTCGATCTGGTCGGGGTCGGACTTCAGCCCCGGGTTGACCTGGCCGCCGTTGCGTCCGGACGCGCCCCACCCGACCTCATTCGCCTCCAGCACCCGCACATCGACGCCCTGCTCCGCCAGGTGCAGCGCCGCGGACAGCCCGGTGAACCCGGCGCCCACCACGGCCACATCGGCCCTCACGTCGCCATCGAGCGGCGGCGTCGCCGGGCCGGGCAGCGCAGTGTCGGCGTATAGCGAGCGTGGAAGCGGGGAGCGCGGAAGCGGGACGCTCATCCCAGCAGGAACTTGTTCCAGCGCGCCAGCACGGCGTCCCGGTTGTCCGCCCACCATTGCGTGTTGTAGGTCAGCATGTCCTTGAGCGTGTCGGGCGCCGTGGGCAGTTGCGGCAGGCGGTCCGCCGGGATCAGGGCAGCCGACTTGCTGTTCACGAAGCCATACGGGATCAGGCAGGAAATCCGCGCCTGCGGCACCGCCATGGTGATGAAGGCGGCGAACTTCTGCGCATTCAGCTTGTTCGCCGCCCCCTTCGGGATCGCCCAGGCGTCGGTGCGCAGCAGGCCGTCCTTCCACACCGGCGCCACCTTCGCGCCGGTCTGCTGGATGGCGTAAAGGCGGCCGTTCCAGGCGGTGGCCATCACCGCCTCGTTGTCGTTCAGCAGCTGCGCCGGGATGGCGCCCGCCGTCCACCACTTGTCAACGTCGGGCTTGATCCTGGCGAGGCTGGCATAGGCCGCGTCGATGTCCACGGGATAGACCTTCTCCTTCGGCACGCCGGTCGCCATGGTTGCCGCCTCCAGGTCCGGCGCCAGGCCGCCGGAGCCGGCCTGGAGGGCGCGGGCGCCCGGGAACCGCTTGGTGTCCCACAGGTCGGCGACGCCGCCCGGCGCTGCGCCCTTGAAGGCGTCGGTGCGGTAGCCGAAGATCTGGCCGTAGGGCAGCATATCGACCGAGAACTTGTAGCGGAACGCCGGGTCGATGTTGTCGGTGTCGAACAGGGAATAGTCGATCGGCTCCCAGTAGTCGCCCTTCCGCTCCAGGTTGATCACCGAGCTGCGGTCGAACTCGCCCACGTCGTACTCGACGTTGCCGGTATCGACCATGGCCTTCACCTTGGAAATGTCGGGTCCCTGCGACTCCACCACCTTGATGCCGCTCAGTTCCTCGAACGGCTTGAAGTAGGCTTCCCGCTGCGCCTCCTGGAATGCCCCGCCATAAGAGCAGACGCGCACCGTGCCGCTGCCCTTGAGCGCCGCCGGGAAGTCCTTGACCGCCGGCAGCTCGGGTGCTGCGGCGAAAGCGGGCATGGCCAGGTGCCGGGTCATCGCTGCCGCGGCGGCGGTGGTCAGGCCCCAGCGCGCCGCCTGGGCGATGAAGCGCCGCCGGCTGTGGTCGGCGACATGGGGCGGCTCGGCCGCCATCCGTGCGAGTTCGGCCTTCGGGTCGGTCATCGTCGGCGGCTCCTGGTTCAAGGGGGCGAAGCGAGGGGACGGCTGCGCAGGCGCAAACTCCGGCGGCGCAGCAGCTCGGCGGCAAGCATCAGGCCGGTCGTGGCGACGACCAGCAGGGACGACGCGGCCGCGACCGTGGGGTCGATGTCGTAGCGGATCTCATCGAACATCCGGCGCGGCAGCGTGACCGCGCCGGTGCCGGACAGGAACAGCGAGACGAGCAGCTCGTCGAACGAGGTGATGAACGCGAACACCGCGCCTGCGAACATGCCCGGCGCGATGAGCGGCAGCGTCACCTGGCGGAACGCCGCGAACGGCGGCGCACCGAGGTTCGCCGCCGCCTGCTGCAGCCGCTTGTCCACGCCGTGCAAGGCGGCGGACACGTTGATCACCACGAACGGCACGGCAAGGCAGGTGTGGCCCAGCACCAGCGCGAGCGGGTGGCCGACCAGCCCATACTGCGCGTAAACGAAGTAGGCGCCGATCGCGACGACGATGCCGGGCACGATCAACGGCGAAAGCACCAGCGCATGGACCAGCCGCTTGCCCGCGAAGCGCCCCCGCGACAGGCCGACCGCGGCAGGCGTGCCCAGCAGCAGGGACAACGCCGTCACCGGAACCGTCACCTGCAGGCTCATGAGCGCGGCGCCCGTCCACTCGCTGCTGGCGAAGAAGGCGCGGTACCACCGGGTGCTGAACCCCGGCGGCGGAAAGGCGAGATAGCTGCCCAACGAGAACGACAGCGGGAACACGACCGCGACCGGCAGCGCCAGGAACAGCAGGACCGCCCAGCACAGCATCCCCAACAGGGCGCGCCGGGCCGCGGCCATTCAGGCCGTATCCGGCAGGACGGCGCGCGTCCCCAGCAGCCGCGACAGCCCGGCCGTCACCGCCAGCACGAGCAGCAGCAGCACCGCCGACATGGCGCTGGCTTCCGGCCAGGCCAGTTGGCCCACCTGATCGGAGATCAGCACCGCCGCCATGACATCCCCGGGCGCGCCGACCAGCACGGGGGTGATGTAGAAGCCGACCGACAAGGTGAACACCAGCGTGACGCCCGCCGCGATGCCGGGCTTCGCCAGCGGCAGCACGACCTGCCGCACCGTGCCCCATGGCGTGCTGCCGAGGCTTTCCGCCGCCTGCGCCAACCGCCAGTCCAGGCCGCGCAGCGCCGCATAGATCGGCAGCACCATGAACGGCAGCAGCACGTGCACCATAGCTAGGCAAACGGCGAACCGCGTGTTCAGCAGCTTGACCGGACGGTCAGGGCGCCGAGCCAGAGGAGCAGGTTGTTGATGATCCCGTGCCGCTCCAGCAGCGCCATCCAGGCGTAGGACCGCACCAGGACGCTGGTCCAGAACGGCACCAGCACGAGCAGCAGCAGGTTTGCCCGGGCAGGCGGCATCCGCGCCAGCCAGTAGGCCAGCGGCAGCGCCAGCAGCAGGCACGCCCCCGTCACGGCGGCGCCGATGTCCAGCGTGATGCCCATCACGCGCCAGAACACGTCGCCGGACACCAGCGCCTGATAGGGGGCCAGCGACCAGCCGCTTGGATGAACGCTGCGGGCCAGCATCGCGCCGACGGGGTAAGCGTAGAACATCACCAGGAACAGGCCGAGCGGGGCGACGAGC
>CAXSEX010000176.1:4520-8709 GCA_964236415.1 uncultured Acetobacteraceae bacterium
GGGGCGGGCTTGCCGCGCGGCGGCACGGGGAGCGGTTCCGCTCCAGGTCATAGCCTGCGGCGCTGCGCGTCCGTCCATCACGGTGCGGACACCGCAATTTTCGTGCCGACCCCGCCGGGAGTTGGTATCGTCGAGGGCATGACCGACCCTATCACCTCCGTCTCGCCGCAGGCGCGCGGGAGATCGCGGTGAGCCGCCGTCTCGGGGCGCCCGTCCAGTTCCGCGACATCTCCAAGCACTTTGGCAGCTTCCGTGCGGTTGACGGGCTGCAGCTCGACATCCGTGCAGGCGAGTTCATGACCCTCCTCGGCCCGTCCGGCTCGGGGAAGACGACGACGCTGATGCTGATCGCCGGCTTCGACGCGCCCAGCGCCGGCGAGATCCTGATCGACGGCGCCCCGGTCGTCCGGCTGCCGCCGTACCGGCGCGACATCGGCATGGTGTTTCTAAAGCTACGCCCTGTTCCCGCACTTGACCGTCGCGGAGAACATCGGCTTTCCCCTCAAGCAGCGCGGCGTCGGCCGGGCGGAGCGCGACGCGGCAGTGCGTCGGATGCTGGACCTGGTGCAATTGCCGGGGTTCGCTGGGCGCTACCCCCAGCAGCTTTCCGGCGGCCAGCAGCAGTGCGTGGCGATTGCGCGCGCCATCGTCTTCGATCCGCAGGTCCTGCTGATGGACGAGCCGCTGAGCGCGTTGGACAAGCAGTTGCGGGACGCCATGCAGATGGAGATCAAGCGCCTGCACGACCGGTTGGGCATGACCTTCATCTACGTCACGCACGACCAGCGCGAAGCCCTGGTGATGTCGGACCGGATCAGCGTGATGAACAAGGGCCGGATCGAGCAGTTGGCGTCGCCCCAGGCGCTATACGACTCGCCCGGCAACCGGTTCGTCGCTTCCTTCATCGGAGAAGCGAACTTTGCCTCAGTGTCGGACGTGACCGAGCAGGTCGGGGGGCTGCTCGTCGCCACGGCTTGGGGCGTGGCCGTGCAGGCGCCGCGCCAGGTCTATGCCTCCGGCTGCGCCTGCATGGTGCGGCCGGAGCGGATGACCGCCGGGCCACCGGGGGCGGTGCCGCCGGGTCGGAACGGGGTGCGGGCGACGGTGCGGGACGTGGTGTTCATGGGCGAGACGACGCGCTACGCCTTGGAAACGGACAGGCTGGAAACGCTGCTGGTCAAGCAGCAGAACCGTGCGGACGCGCCGCTGCTCCGGCCCGGCGAGCCGGCGCTGATCACCTGGGCGGTGGACGACACGCGCCTGGTCTGCTGAAGCAGCCCGATCCTCGCGCATTCCCGCATGGCGGTCCTCGACCGCTTGGGCTTGGGAGACCTCAGGTGACCCCCGCACCGCACGTCCCGGCGCCCGTGTCCGGCACAGCACGCTCACGCCTGGGCAGGGCCACGCCACGCTGGAACTGAAGGTCGCCTATCACAAGGCCATCACCACCGGGACCGGCGGCCTTCGCGCCACGGGCCGGGTGGTCAGCATCGGCCGGCGTGCGGCCTTTGGCGAGGCGACGCTCATGGACGGGAAAGGGCGGCCCTACGCCACGGCGACATCGACGCTGCTGGTCATGACGCCGTGAGATGACCGCGGGCCTGTCCGCAACGTCCTAGGATTTGCCGGCAAGAAGCCGCCCCGGCCAGCCGGCCAGCCGACGGCCCAGCTTATGGGTGAGAATCGCCGGATGATACGAGTTCCGCTTGCCGTCGATGACGGCAAGGCCGTTGCCGAACGAAAGGGTGTGCAACCCGTCCGGGAAGGCTCCGTCGGGGTCCGGCCGCAAGGTCGCGACCGGTTCCTCCCGGTAAGCGTCAAGGGTGCACAACGCGACGTGGTTGATCGTCAGCGCCCCGCCATACTCGCGCGAGCAGTCCTGTGCCGGGCGGTACAGCCTGCCCCCCACCCTGAACGGCGTTCCGCCTGGACGCGACGACCTCGCGTCGATCTTGACGGGGTTCCCAACATGGGGGGACCAAGGACCTTCAAGCCGGGGCGCGTGCAGCAGGCACAGGTTGTCATACGTTCCGATGTCAGTGTCGGTGTAGGCGATCCAGTACAGGCCATCCACCTTCATCAAGGTCGGATCGGCCATCCCGATGTCCTCGGCGACGACGCAAAGCGGCTCCGGCGCCGCGCCCGGGTTCAGCTCATACAGCACCTGGCGCCGCGAGGCGGCCATTTCGGGCAGGCAGACAACACGCTCGCCCTCCGCCCACGCCGAGGGATAGGACAAGTGGCACGCCACGCCGAGCGGAAGCGGCTCGGAGCCGACGACGCGCCCGGCGTCGATCGACAGCGCCGTGAGTTCGCCCAATCCGGTGCGGTGCAAGTACGTTTCGCACAGCAGCACGCCGGGCCGCCCAGGCCAGAAGAATGGGTCGGCGATGAAGCCTTGGGACGGCGGGATCTGCACCCACCGCGCGGCCGGGCAATGCTGGTCCAGCAGGAACTCCTCCGGCCGGCGGTCCAGGATGGCGACCCCGTACATTTCGCCGCCGATGCGCGCCCGAAGCCAAGCGAGGCCGCTCGCAAGCCGGGTACCCCGCAACGTCTGCCCAGGCCCAGGCTGGGCCGGCGCCGGCACCCAGGGACGCCGCGGGGCGTCCTCGCCGCAAAGCGCCATGCGCAGCAGGCGCATGGCGGTGCGCCCCAGGACATCGAGCAGCTCAGGATAGGGTCTGGCGCTGGACACGTGGGCATCGGCAACAAGCTGCCACGTGGCGCCGCCGTCCTCGCTCTCGATCAGGTTCAGCGACGCGACGTAAGGCTCCATGCAGCAGACAGGCAGGGCGTGGAACGGCTGGAACAGGGGGGCGCCCGCTGCGTCAACGATGCACCAGCTCCGCCCTTCATGCCCCGTCGCGCGCCGGCCGAGGTCAACGATCGTGCCAAAAGCGCCGACTTCGCCCGGCGCCGCCGCGGAGCCAGCATCCGACCACCATTGCAAGGCGGTTCCGCGGACCGCTCGGCGCCAACGCTTGTCCTCTGGTGGCCCGCCGCCGCTGAAGGCCACGTCGGCGTCGGCCAGCAGCGCCGTGGCTATCCTGCCTAGGGGGGACATCTCGGCGGCGCCGTCGAACAGGATCGCGTTGGCGTGGCCGGGCACTCTGCAGACGGCGCCGGGCTGGCCGTGGGGCACGGCTGGACCCGGAGAAACCTGGATCGTGCCGGCCATGGCGGTCAGGCCGCCTGGCTTGGAAGCCGCCGTGCGCGGTCGCGGACCGCTTTGCCGAAGCGGACCCAAGCCGGCAAGGTCTTCTCCCAGGACCGTTCCCAGAAATGCACGCCATAGGTGTCAGGGGTGACGCAGGAACTTTGGAACTCCGCGCCGAACGGGTATGGAAAGAAGTATTCGGTCGGACAAACGAAGATGTCCTTCACCGTGGTGCCGGAAGGCGAGTACGAGTGCAGCCCTTCTGCGATCAGCAGCCGAGTGATGAGCTTCGGCCCGAAAGCCGTCGGTCGTTCGAGGCCCGGAAGCGACCGGATGCTGAGCAAGTTCGTGAGCGCATGCTCGATGAACCAGTGCCCTTTTTCCGCGCCGATGACCCCGTTTGCCACCCAGTCCTTCGAGGGCTGCTTATCCTGGAATCCAAAGAAGCACCTGTGGTGAAGCAGCGGGTCCAGGCGCCTATGAAGCCGGATGTCGGTGTCAAGGTAGATGCCGCCATGCCGGAGGATGGCAACGAGGCGGGCGATGTCTGCGACCTTTGCCCACTTCCGCTTGTTGTAGGCTTGGCTGAGAAGATCCAGCGAGAAGTCTATGTTGCTTTCGTTCCACAGCGTGAATTCGTAATCGGGATTGGTTTCACGCCAGCTCGCGATGTAGGACCGCTGCGCCTCGGGCAGCGGGCCGCCGATCCAGACATAGTGGATGTGCTTGGGGATCATGGCCTGCCTTCAGATCAAGAACTAAATGCCGGAATCGCCCCACGCACGATCGTGAGGATGCGCGCGAGGTGGCCTGGGAGGAACAGGCTCTCCAGCACGACAAGATAGACAACCGACCCGGCCACGACCTCGCCTGCGATGGCCCATAGGCTGACCGGAAGGATAGACTTGACGAGCAGGACCGCGCAGACCATCACCGCGCCGGACAGCGCGATCCGCGCGATCTTCAGGATGAGTTGCTGCACGTCCAGGCCGAACGCCTGCCGCAGCGCCACCAAGGTGATGGGCACCA
>CAXSEX010000177.1:0-8701 GCA_964236415.1 uncultured Acetobacteraceae bacterium
CGGCGCGACCAAGGTCGTCGTGACGCTCGATGACGGGCGGGAGCTGGACGCCCGCGTGGTGGGCCGCGACCCCCGCACCGACATCGCGGTCCTGCAGGTCGATGCCGGGGCGAAGCTGCCGTTCCTGTCGCTGGGCGACAGCGACAAGGCGCGTCCGGGCGACTGGGTGGTCGCGATGGGCAACCCGTTCGGCCTGGGCGGCACGGTGACGGCGGGCATCGTTTCGGCGCGCGGGCGCGACATCGGCGCCGGGCCGTATGACGACTTCCTGCAGGTCGATGCGCCGATCAACCGCGGCAACTCCGGCGGCCCGCTGTTCGGCACGGACGGCAGCGTGGTGGGCGTGAACACCGCGATCTACAGCCCGTCCGGCGGCTCGGTCGGCATCGGCTTCGCCATTCCGTCCAACCTGGTCAAGCAAGTGGTGGCGGAACTGGAGCAGCATGGCCACCTGGACCGCGGCTACCTCGGCGTGATGACGCAGAAGCTGACCCCCGAGATGGCGGCGGCGCTGAAGCTGGCCCACCCCACGGGCGCCTTGGTCGCGGATGTCGAGTCGAGCGGGCCGGCGGCGAAGGCCGGGCTAAAGGCGGGCGACGTGGTGACGGCGGTGAACGGCACGGCGGTCGATGACCCGCGCGCCCTGGCCCGCCAGGTGGCGGCGCTGCGGCCCGGCACGGGCACGGAGGTGACGGTGCTGCGCGACGGCGCGGAGCAGAAGCTGTCCATGACCACGGCGGCGCTGCCGGAGAAAGCCGCCGACGCCGGCGCGCCGGGCGAGCAGCAAGGGGGCGGCAAGCTCGGCTTGGCGCTCGCGCCGATCAGCCCGGCCGCGCGGGAAAGCCTGGGCCTTGGGGACGACGTGGCGGGCGCGGTGATCGCGGCCGTGCGCCCGAACAGCCCGGCGAGCGAAGCGGGGCTGAAGCCCGGCGACGTGCTGCAAAGCGTCGGCAACCGGCCAGTCGCGACGCCGGAGCAGGCGGTGCAGGCGATCCGCGCGCAGGAGGGCGGCGCGCAGCAGGGCAGCGGGCAGAAGGGCCGGCAGGCCGTGGCACTCCGCGTGCTGCGGGACGGCCACAGCCTGTTCGTCGCGGTGCCCACCGCCCAAGGCTGACGAGCAGGCTGCTTCTGCGCGCGGCACAGGCCGCGCGCAGAAGGTCACCCGCCTCACCAAGCGTGCAACTCGCCTGCAGCCTCTGCATTGAAGGAGGGCCTGCCGGTCCACGGACCGGCAGGCCAACCGACAAGGGCGGCTTCGCGCCGTGGAGGCGTGATGACCAGCCAAGCACCCGGGACCAGCCAAGCACCGGGCGCCGCAACAGCGGACCCCATGCGCCGCGCCCTCGTCATCGGCGCCCTCGGTGTCGTGTACGGCGACATCGGCACCAGCCCGATCTACACGCTGCGCGAGTGCCTGAAGGCGGCGGGCGGCAGCACGGAAGAGACGGTGCTGGGGCTGCTGTCCTTGATCTTCTGGGCGCTAATGATCGTGGTCACGATCAAGTACGTGCTGTTCGTCATGCGCGCCGACAACGACGGCGAGGGCGGCATCATGGCGCTGCTTGGCCTGGCCGTGCATTCGGAGGCAGACCCACGGCGGCGCACCGCCCTGATCATGGTCGGCATCGCCGGCGCCGCGCTGTTCTACGGCGACGGCATGATCACCCCGGCCATCTCCGTGCTCAGCGCCATCGAGGGGCTGGAGGTCGCAGCCCCTTCCCTCAAGACCTACGTGATCCCGATCACGGTTGCCGTGCTGATCGGGCTGTTCGTGGTGCAAAGCCGGGGCAGCGAGCGCATCGGCGCGTATTTCGGCCCGGTGATGGCAGCATGGTTCGCCGTGCTGGCCGGGGCGGGGCTGGTGCAGCTGGTGCAGAACCCCGGCGTGCTGGCGGCGCTCAGCCCGCTCCATGCCGTCCGCTTCCTGTTCGGCCACGGCGTCACCGGCTTCCTGGCGCTCGGCTCGGTGTTCCTGGCCATGACCGGGGCGGAGGCGCTGTATGCCGACATGGGGCACTTCGGCCGCGGCCCGATCCGACTCGACTGGTTCGCCTTCGTGCTGCCGGCGCTGGCGCTCAACTACTTCGGCCAGGGCGCGCTCGTGCTCGCCCATCCCGACACGGCCGACATGCCGTTCTTCAAGCTGTTCCCGGATTGGGCGCTGGTGCCCGTCGTGGTGCTCGCCACCGCCGCCACGGTGATCGCGTCCCAGGCGGTGATCTCTGGCGCGTTCTCCTTGTCGCAGCAGGCGATGCAGCTCAGCCTGCTGCCCCGGCTCGATGTCCACCAAACGTCGGAAGAAGCCATCGGCCAGGTTTACGTGCCGCAGATCAACTGGCTGCTGATGGTGTGCGTGATCGGGCTGGTGCTGGCCTTCGGGTCCTCGGACAGCCTGGCGGCGGCATACGGCATCGCGGTGGCGGGCACCATGGTGATCACGACGGGCCTGCTCGCCCTTGTCGCCCGCCGGGCGTGGCGCTGGAGCGTGCCGGTGACGGCCGTGGCCATCGGCCTTTTCCTCCTTGTGGACCTTGCCTTCTTCACGGCCAACGCGGTGAAGATCCCCCAGGGCGGCTGGTTCCCGCTGCTGGTCGGCGCCGTCGTGTTCACGCTGATGTCCACCTGGCGCCGCGGCCGGCAGATCGTGTTGGAACGCACCAGCGAGGACAACCTGCCGATCAAGCAGTTCCTCGCCCGGCTCGACCCGGCGAAGCTGCCCCGGGTGCAGGGCACCGCGGTGTACCTTGCGGCCCGCCGGGAGACGGCGCCCTACTCGCTGACCGACAACCTCAAGCACAACAAGGTGCTGCACGAGCGCATCGTGCTGCTGACCGTGATCACTGAGCGGGTGCCCTTTGTCGAGGGCGCCCAGCGCATGACGGTGGAGCCGCTCGACAAGGGCTTCACGGAGATCACCCTGCGCTTCGGCTTCGCGGAAGCGCCGGACGTGCCGGCGGCGCTGGAAGCGCACCGGGCCGAGTTCCCCATAGACATTCCCGAAACGTCGTTCTTCCTCGGGCGCGAAACGCCGGTGCCCACCATGCACCCCGACCTGCCGCGGTGGCGGGAGCGGCTTTACGCCTTCATGACCCGCAACGCCGTGAGCGCGTCGAGCTACTTCCAGATCCCGCCCAAGCGCGTCGTCGAGCTGGGCACCCAGGTCGAGCTTTAGCGCGTTCAGGCCGTGAGTTGCTTCCGCGCGTCGGCCATCTGCGCCAGGCGTTCGGACGACGGGGGCGGCAGGCGGAGGTCCAAGCCCTCCATCGTCACTTGCAAGACAGCCTGCACCAGGGCGCGCGCCACCGGCTTGCTGTCGGCCGGCACGATGAACCACGGCGCCGCGGCCGTCGCCGTGGCACCCATCGCTGCCTCGTAGGCCGACCGGTACTCCGCCCAGCGGTCGCGCGCCGCGGCGTCCGACGGATCGAACTTCCAAGCCTTGGCCGGATCGTCCAGGCGGGCCAGCAGGCGCTTGCGTTGCTCCTCTTGAGACAGGTGCAGGAAGATCTTGGCCTGCACGGTGCCCTGCTGGGCCAGGGTGCTTTCAAACCCGACGATCGCGCCGAGCCGCTGCGTCCAGATCTCCGGCCCGGCCAAGCTGGGCGGGAGGCCCAGCCCCGCCAGCGCGCCCGGGTCCACGCGGGGCACCAGCACGTCCTCGTAGTGGCTGCGGTTGAACACGCCGATGGTGCCGCGCGGCGGCAGGGCACGATGGATGCGCCACAGGAAGTCGTGCGAACGCTCCTCGGCGTTCGGCGCCGCGAAGGAGGTGACGCGAAAGCCCTGCGGGTTCAGCCCGGCCGCGAGCCGCTTGATCGCGCCGTCCTTGCCGCTGCTGTCCATGCCTTGCAGCACCAGCAGCACCGACCAGGCGCGCTGTGCGAACAACTGGCCGTGCAGCACGGAAAGGCACTCGGCGCCCGCGGCCAGCATCGCCTCGGCCTCCGCCTTGGACAGCCCCATGCGATCCGCCGGGTCATGGTCGTCCAGACGCACCGCATCGCCCGGCGGAACGCGGCAGCGTTCCACCAAAGTCGCAGGGTCCGGCATGGTCAAGGCGCCCGCCCGGCAACGGCAGGGTTCTCCGCGGTGAACAGCCAGCAGGCGGTGTCGAGCGTTGCCCGGCCCCCTCCGGCACGGTCGCGCAGCGCGGCGCGGACAGCCGCGACGGCGCGCTCCCGCAGGGCGTCATCCGCGTCGCGCAGCAGGGCAGAGGCGGGGCCGGCCTCGATGGCGAACTGCACCGCATCGTCCAGCGCCGCCGCGTTCGTGCTTCCCGGGGCGGAGGTGTCCAGCGCCGCAACGACCCTCGCGCTGGCAACCTCCGTGAAGCCGGCCAGGGCGAGGATGGCGCCCACCCGGGCGGCGTCCGCGAACGCGAACGGACCCGGCGCGTGCGGCGGCATGGGTTCGGGGGCCGGAAGAACCTGGAGCATCGCCGCGCGGGGCACTGCCACCCAGGCGTTATCCTGCATCGGTTGCCAGCACAGCATCACGAGCCGCCCGCCGGGCTGCAACGCGCGGCGCATGTTGCGGAACGCCGCGAGCGGATCGGCGAAGAACATGGTGCCGAAGCGGGAAACGAGCAGGTCGAAGCCGCCCTCCGGGAACAGCCAGGCCGCGGCATCCGCCTCCTGCCAATTGATTTCGGAGCGCCCCGCCCCAGCCAGCGCCCGCTGCCGCGCCCGGCCCCGGTCCAGCATCGGCCGCGACACGTCCACCGCAAGCACCCGCCCCTCCGCCCCGAGATGGTCGGCCAGCATCAGGCTAAGGTCGCCGCAGCCGCAGCCGATGTCGGCCGCCCGCTCGCCCGGACGCGGCGCGGCGCGCTCGATCAGGGCCGCGGTCAGGGGCTGGAACGCCCGGTCCCTGCGCTCCTGGGTGCGCGCCCATTGCTGTCCCATGTCGCCGTTCCAATACTCGATCTGGTCGGCATTGCCCGGTGCCGCTGCGTCCATCCCGTCGTTTCCCCATCCAACGCGGCCATGCCGTCGCCTGCCGCGTCGCCCAGCATCGTCTGGCGCGTCCGTGATCGCAACTGGGCAGCATGGCACAACGTTCGGCACACAGCTTCAGGAAGGGAATAGTTGATGAGGGCACTTGGCTTGGGCGTGGCCGCGGCGCTGCTGTGCGGCACGGCGTGGGCGCAGACCCCGCCGGGCAATTCCAGCGGCACCTACTACATCGCGCCGGGCACGCCCTCCACCATTGGGCGCAGCGGCTCCTTGAACGGGGTCGTGCCGGGCGAGGCGGTTCCGGCGCCGCGCGGCTCCATGTCCACTTTCGGCGGCCGGTTCGGCACGGAAGGCCCCCTGAACGAGCGCAACAACAGCAGCCCGTCGCAGCCCGCCGTCACCACCTCCGACGCCGACCGCAAGACCTCCGCCGCCCCGGTGTCCGGCTCCACCAGCTTCACCATGCGCGAAGCGCGCCGGCGCATCGAGACCGGCGGCTTCACCCAAGTGACGGGGCTGCAAAAGGGCCGCGACGGCGTTTGGCGCGGCAAGGGGATGCGCAACGGCAGCGCCGTGGGCGTGTACTGCGACTACCAGGGCAACGTCGGCGCGCTGTAGTAGCCAACGCTTCCCCGGAGCCGGTCAGGCGGCGTTCAGCGTGTCGTAAACCGCATGCTCGAACTGCTGGTACAGCCGCGTCGCGAGCGCGTCGCCGAACGGCAGGAGCTGGGTCATCAGCACGCCCACGACCCGGTGCGCCGGGTCGATCCAGTAGTGGGTGTTGAACAGGCCGGCCCAGGTCAGCGTGCCGGCGCCGCGCCCGTCCGGACCCGGCTCCGCGTTGATCATCGTGGCCAAGCCCCACTTCAGGCTGGCGCCTGGGAAGTCGATGTCGGCTGAGCGGGCGGGCGCGGTCGTCCTCAGGACGCCGACCTCAATGCCGCCGACCTGGTTCTGGCCCAGCATCGCGGCCGTTTCCGGCCGCAGGATGCGGGCGCCGTTCAACGCACCGCCGTGCAGCAGCGCCCGCAGGAATGCCATGTAGTCCGACGCCGTGGAATGGAGGCCGCTGCCGCCCCGGAACTCCGGCGTGAACGGGGTTTCGGACGGCTGCGGCTGCAAGGAGCCGTCTGCTTGGCGCTGATGCACGGCTGCCAGCCGCGCCTGTTGCCCCGGCGTCGGCGTGAAACCGGTGTCCGCCATGCCCAGCGGGTCGAAGACGTGCTGCCGGAGGTATGCGTCAAGCGCCTGCCCGCTCGCTGCCTCGACGAGCAGCCCGACCCAATCGGTGTTGACGCCGTACTCCCAACGCTCCCCCGGGTCGAACGCCAGCGGCATGCACAGCGACGCGCGCTTGCCGGTGCTGGTGGCGGGCATGCTGCTTGCCCTGACGTAGCGAACCGTGCCGGCATTCCACTGCTCGTAGCTGAACCCGGCGGTATGGGTCAGCAGGTGGCGGAGCGTGACCGGGCGCCGGGCCGGGCGCAACCGCGCCGCGCCGGACGGATCGAAGCCCTCCAGCACCTGCGGCGCGGACAGGGCCGGGTCGATGTCGGGCACGGGGCCGTCAAGCGTGAGCCTGCCCTGCTCGACAAGCTGCATCGCCGCAACCGATGTCACCGCCTTGGTCATGGAGGCGATGCGGAACACGGTATCGAGGATCATCGCCGTGCCCTGCGCGATGTCCCGCAGGCCGGACGCGCCCTCGTAGAACACGCCCTGTTCGGTCGCGGCCATCGCCACCGCGCCCGGGACCGCGCCGACGTCCACGGCCCGGCGCAGCACGGCGTCGATCTCCGACTGGCCCGCAGCCGGCCCGGACCGGCCGCGGCGTCCCTCGTGATCCCGCATGGTCGTTTGCCTCCAGCCTGGCCGCGAACGGTAACGGGAGGCAGCGGCCGAGGCAACTGACGGCTACAGGGTCCAGCCCCCAAGCTAATCCATGGTTGCAGGGCTTGGGTGCAGCCGTCGCCGCCACCCGGCATACACGTCACTCGCGATTTGCGGATACCCACACTCTGGACATGCAACTTTAAATTGATTTTGTATACAAAATGATATAGGCTGGCACATCCTTGCAGCAGTGGTTTGGAGTTCCGGGCTATGACGCGCATGATCCATGTCGTCGCCAGCATCGCCTTGATGCTGGCCTCGTCCGCCGGGCAGGCCATGAACTTCACCTTCAACCCGGTCGAGGACGAACCGAACCGGGGCACGATCATCGCCAAAGGCGACATACAGCCCGGCGACGACGAAAAGCTCCATAGCCTCGTTGCCGCGCTGCCCGGCAACACGGTCCTGATCGGGATCATGCTGAGCAGCCCCGGCGGCAGCCTTATGGAAGGCGTCCGAATGGCGACGACGATCCGCAACACGGGCCTTTCCACCGCCGCGGCCGGAACATGCGCGTCCGCGTGCTTCCTGATGTTCGCGGCCGGAACAAGGAAGTTTGCGCTCGACGGCGCACGGGTCGGCGTTCACAGCGCGAGCATCGAAGGCGTGGAAACCACGGGGTCACAAGCTGTGACCACGCAGATGGCGCGCAGGGCCGCGGATTTCGGCGTGCCGCCAGCCATCATCGGCAAGATGGTGACAACCGCCGCCGGGGACATCGCGTGGCTCAGCCAGGATGACTTGCGGTCCATGGATGTCGAGCTGCTGAACAGGCGGCACGCCGGCTACGAGCCGGGCTCGCCGCTGCGGCCCGGCGGCCCTCCGGCAAGCGGTCCGACGCCCTCGGTCCCAACAGGGCCGCAGCCGGCCGCGTCCGTTGGAGATGGGCCTTCTGCCGATGCAAGCCCGACCTTCTTGGCCGGGCGCAGGGCGCGGATGGAATATGAAGCGTGGTTCAACAGCGTTTCAGGAGACGTGCGGGCGGGGGCCGAATGGTGGTCTGGGGTGCGCAGCCATGCGCAGCGGGACCACCTCACGTGCGAGACCGGGACACCGCTCTGGGTTGTGGGCTGCAAGCAGGCGCAAACCGTCCTTGCCCCAAGCGACCGGCGCCGCGCCGAACCGGATTTCCGCGCAGGCTGGAACAGCTTTTAACGGGAACAGCGAGTTGCACCCAGCGACTGACCCTCCAAAGGAAAGGCCCTGTGCCGACATGAACGGCTTCATCAATGTGGGAGGGCGCCCTGAGCGGCCCGGCAAGGCGCTGGCGTTCGCATGGCTGGTCGAGGGTGTTGCGGTCATCATGGGGCTGGCGCTTGCAGTTTTCGCCGGGATCGAGGGCAGCGATGGCGGCGTGGTCGCCCTGTCCGTCGCCACCCTGCCCTTCGCGGCTCTGTCGGTCATCGAGTTGACCAAGCTTCCCCTGGTCGGCTTGGCCTCTCAGGTGCGGAGCGTCTGGTGGCGCCTGATCGCGGTCGCGGCCCTGTTGCTCGTCACAGCCGCGACCTTCGAGAACTTCGTGTTTGGGTTCGAGCGCGGCTTCAACGAGCGCATCCGTTCCGTCGAGGTCGCCGAGCAGGCCGTCCTGACCAGCGAGCGTGAGCTGCAGGTTGCCAACGCCCGCATTCCGCAGCTGACCGCGCGGCAGGCTGAGATCATGGCCCGGCTCGCTGCCGTGCAGGAGGAGGTCGCCGGAATCAGGCAGCAGGCCCAGCGCGACATCGAGGACGCCCGCACCAGCAACACGGCGGGAGGCTTCGCCACCGAGCGCGCCCGTTTGGAACAGGAACTGACGGGCCTCGACCAGCGCCGCGAAGCCGCCTTGAACAACGAGCGTGCCCGCTGCCGCACCA
>CAXSEX010000178.1:0-8676 GCA_964236415.1 uncultured Acetobacteraceae bacterium
TCGAGCCAGGCGTTCATGCCACCAATGGTCACGCAGCCAGGACAGGTGAGTGGTTGCCCGTGAAGCGCGATGGTTCTACCATGACTGTTCACAGTGGGTCAGACAATGAGTTTGAGCAATTGCTGGGCTGCACTGTTTTACTCAACGTCAACTTCCATCGTGCTGAGTACAATAACGGGCGACTTTACAGCCAGCAATTGCAGGAATGCTGCGACACGGGCGCGGTGATCGAGATGGCCAAGAGCGCCAACCACCGGTTCCGGGCCATCACGATCTCCCGGCGTTGACCACCTCCGGCCCGGCTTCCGCCGCGGCCCGCATCGCCGCCCACACGGCCGCAACGTCCGCGCGCTCCGTTGGCTCAGCGCCGACCGACACCCGCACCATCCAGCGCCCGTCGATGGTCGCCGGGGTCAGGTAGGCCGCGCCGGACCGGTTGACCCGCTCGGCCCAGGCGCGCGTGTGCGCGTCGAGCGCGGAGCCCGCCAGCCCCGCCGGCTCGTGCCGCACGCAGACCGTTTGCAGCGGCACCGGCGCCACCACCGCCCAGCCCGGCGCCGCCGCCACTTCCCCTGCAAGCCAGGCCGCGTTGGCGAGGTCGCGACGCAGCCTGGCGGCCAAGCCCTCGATGCCCTGCTCGCGGATCAGGAACCAAAGCTTCAGCGCGCGGAACCGCCGGCCAAGCGGGATGCCCCAATCGCGCAGGTTGCGCACCTGGCTATCCACGCCGCTTTGCAGGAAGCTCGGGTTGGTGGACATGACCCGCATCAGGTGCTCAGGCTCGCGCACGTAATACAGCGAGCAGTCGAACGGTGCGCCCAGCCACTTGTGCGCGTTGACCACGATGCTGTCCGCGCCCTCGATGCCGTCCCATAGGTGCCGCATCTCCGGCAGGATCATGGCGCTGCCGGCCATCGCCGCATCGACGTGCAGCCAGATGCCGTGGCGCACCGCAACGTCGGCGATGCCTGCCACCGGGTCGATGGCCGTGGTCGCCGTCGTGCCGGTGGTCGCGACGATGGCCGCCGGCCGCAGCCCGACCCGGCGGTCTTCCGCGATCATCGCTTCCAGCGCGTCGGGCCGCATCGCGTGGGCGCCGTCGCAGGGCACCAGCCGCACCGTGTCGCGGCCCCAGCCCGCCAGCAGCGCCGCCTTGTCCACGGAACTGTGGCTCTGGGCCGAGACATAAACGGTCAAAGGCGACGCTTCCGCCTGCAGGCCGCCGCGGGCCAGCGCAAAGCCAGTCGCCCGCTCCCGCGCGCAAATCAGCGCGACCAGGGTGCTGGTGGAGGCCGTGTCCTGGATGACCCCGCTCCACGCGGCACTTAGGCCGAGCATCTGCCGCACCCAGTCGGTCACCACCTCTTCCAGTTCGGTCAGCGCCGGGCTGGATTGCCAGGACAGGCCGAGCACGCCGAGGCCGGTGCTGGCGAGGTCGCCGAGCACGCCGGACAGCAGGGCGTTGGCCGGGAAATAGCCGAAGAAGCGGGGGTGCTGCCAATGCGACAAGCCCGGCATCACCAGGCGCTGGAGATCCTCGATCACCTGGCCGAACGGCTCGGGACCATGCGGCGGCTCGGACGGGAACAGGGCGCGCACCGCGCCGGGCTTCGTCGGCGCCATGACCGGCAGCTCCGCAAGCGTTTCGCGGTACTCGGCGATCAGGTCGATCAGGCGGTGTCCATGGGCACGGAACTCGTCAGGGGTCATGACACCTCCTGCTGGGCCTGCTTGACGGCGGCATGCCTGGGTGGAGACGTGCCGCCGCCGGGCGCGTTACACGCGGCCCGTACGCACCACAGCTTCGCGACGGGGCGCGCCGGCACCGCCGCCGAACCATGCCGCGACCGCGCCAAGCGCCAGCGCGATGAAGCCGAAGATGCCGGCACTGGCCACGCTCTTGCGCGTCACCTCGGCTGCCTGCTGCGCCTTCTGCTTCACCTGGTCCGCCCCTTGCTGCGCCTTCTGCTCGGCTTGCTGCAGCCGAGTGCGGGCCTCGTCCGGGCTGATGTTTGCCGTTTTGGCCAGGGCGTCCACGGCGCGGTCCCGTGACGCCGCCGCTGCGGCCTGGTCGCCGCTGATGCTGGCCCGGACGTAGGTCATGATGTCGTCCTGCGCCGTTTGGGCGCTGGCCGGGTTGATCAAGCGTTGCACCTGGCCCTGCAAGGCATTGCCGTTGGTGTTTTGCGAAATGCCCGACACGGCGGAAACCGCGCCTCGTCCAGCGGCGCCCACCGTGCTGCTCAGCGCGTTGAACGTCCCGCCGATAAGCCCGCCGACCGCGGAGGTCAGCAGGTAGAAAATGACCAGCGTTGCCGCGCACCACGACACGAAGCCGTGCCAATGCGCGGTGTTGTTGTCCGACGTGCCGCACAGCCGCCCGGCCACCACGCCGCCCACGAACGAGGCGACGATGCCCGACAGCGTCCACCAAATCCCCGCCGTGAGCGAGAAGCCGGAGGCCGTCGGGTTGTCGCCCGTGTTCGCGGCGTCGAGCGACGACGCGCCAATGCCGATGCCAAGGATGTTCAGCAGGAGTTGCACGACCATCGCCGCGACGACGCCCGCCAGGACCGCGCCCCAGGACACGCGGTTGCGCATGAACGTGCGCTGATCGTCCGGAACGACAGCATCAACTGCCGCGCCGCCCGGATAGGTGGGGATCAAGGCCATGACGCGCCCTCCGTCAACGGTGCATGAGGCGGGCGAGCACGTAGCCGACGCCGACTGCCCCGAACAGGGCCACCATCGGACGCTCCTTCAGCAAGCTGTCAAGCTGCGTGCCAAGCGTGTCGGCACCCTCGCGCACGGTATCCTTGGCGGACCCGTAGGCGTTCTGCAACTGCCCGCTGGCCTGGTCGGCCTTGCCTTCGGCCTGCATCTTGTTGTCGCCCAGCAATCCGCCGGCGGCGTCCTTCACCTTGCCGCCGATGTCGCTGGCACTGCCCTTGATGCGATCTTCGTCCATCGCTGCTCTCCTTAGTTCATGCACCTGAACCGGACGTCCGGTCGATGTAATACCCTCTAACGCAAACGGCGCGGGCGGTTGCATGAGAGCCGGCAGAGAGTTTGCGTCGCGGGCCTCGGAGCAACCGACGATGCAGGATCAAGTTGGGGATGTTCAACCCCAACCCGGATCGGCCAGGGCGGCTTGCCTGGGCCGCGCGCCTCGGCCTGATCCGGCGCGGAGCAAGCCCTTCGCCGCGCAAACGGCGGCGAAGAACTGTCCCGGCCCGCGGCGGTCAGTAAGCGGTGCCGCGGCCGTTTGGAGCGCCAGATTGCGTCGCACCGCCTCCGACGCTGATGCCGGGGGTGTTGCCGAGCGCACGTGTCCCGCCGCCGTTCGACGACGTGACGCCGCTGTCGAGCGACGGCGACACGACGCCGCTGCCGACCCTCGGATCGGTGATTCCGCCCTGCGGGTTGCACGCGCAGAGGGTGAGGCCAAGCGCAACAGTTGTGGCGATGGTGCGAAGCATGGTGCTTTCTCCTTTGATGGCGTGCCAACGTTAAGGATCACCAGCGCGCTTGGTTCCATGCACGATGGCCGAAGCATGCAGTCATCGGCGCACCGCCCGGTTTGCAGGATGGCAAGATCGACGGCGCCGGGGCGCAACAGTCCACGAAAGCCTCGGAAATGGCCATTGGAAAGCCGTCTCACCGTCCACGGCACATCGGCCTCGACCAGTGTTTTACGATGATTGTTGCGAAAAAAGCACAGCACGGCTACTTGATTGCGCAACTGCGCCGGCTCAGTCCGGCAAGCAGAAAGAACGGGGGACGCCATGGACGGTGCGGCAGCGGCGCGGCGGGCAAGGCGGGACACGGTCGGCGACGCCATCGGGCGCGCGGCTGGCCGCTTCCGGGATCGCGTTGCGCTGCGCTTCGGCGACCGGGCCTGGAGCTACGCAGCGCTTGATGCGGAGGCGGCCCGGCTGGCCGCGGCGTTCCACGCCGCCGGGCTGGGCCACGGCGACCGGGTCGTGGCCTTTGGGCGCACCTCCGACCGCTGCCTGCTATGCTGGATCGCCTGCTGCAAGGCCGGGCTGATCCACGTCCCCGCCAACTATGCCCTGTCGCCGCCCGAGCTGTCCCACATCGTCCGGCAATACGGTGCCCGCCTGCTGCTAACCACGCCGAACTGGCACCCATTGCGCAAGCGGCTGGTGCCCCGGCAGTCCAGCCGTTCGACGCGCTCGTGCCCGCCGACGGCTTGCCTGCGGAGGTCAGCGAGGCTCTCAATGACGGCGACGTGGCGCAAATCCTTTATGCTTCCGGCACGAAGCGCGAACTCCGCCTCTGCTATGCCGGCACGGCCGCCGCGGTGAGGGGGCTGGGGGCCTGACCCGGGCTACCCCTGCCCGTCGAGGTCCTCGTGCCAGGTCCGCCCGTCCCGCTCGATCAGCGCGATGGCGGCGGTCGGCCCCCAGCTTCCGGCGGCGTAGGGCCGGGGCCGGTCGGCCCGGCTGCCCCAGGCGTCCATGATCGGCGACACCCATTGCCACGCCGCTTCCACCTCGTCCCGCCGCATGAACAGGGTGGAGTTGCCCCGCACCGTGTCCATCAGCAGCCGCTCGTAGGCGTCCGGGAACCGGCCGCCGAAGGTCTTCTCGTAGCTGATGTCGAGGCCGGTGGGGCGGAGCTGCAAGCCACCAGGGCCGGGTTCCTTGGTCATCATCTCCAGCCGCATCCCCTCCTCCGGCTGCAGCCGGATGATCAGCTTGTTGGCCGCCAGCGTGTGCTCCTTGGGGAAGATAGAGAACGGCAGGCTGCGGAACTGCACCACGATCTCCGACACCTTCTGCGGCAGCCGCTTGCCCGTCCGCAGGTAGAACGGCACCCCGGCCCAGCGCCGGCTGTTCAGCTCCGCCTTGATCGCGACAAAGGTCTCGATGGTGCTGTCGTTGTGGCCGAGGTCGGCGAGGTAGCCCGGCACCGGCTGCCCGTTCACCGCGCCCGCGGTGTACTGGCCGCGCACGGTCAGCGCCGGCACCTCGTACGGCTCGTGCGGGCGGAGGCTGCGCAGCACCTTCAGCTTCTCGTCCCGCACCGCGTCCGCCTCCAAGGACACCGGCTGCTCCATCGCCAGCAGGCACAGGAGCTGCAACAGGTGGTTCTGCACCATGTCGCGCAACGCGCCCGAATGGTCGTAGTAGCCGCCCCGTCCCTCGACGCCCACCGTTTCCCCCACGGTGATCTGCACGTGGTCGATCACGTCGGCGTTCCACAGCCGCTCGAAGATCGTGTTGGCGAAGCGCAGCGCCAGCAGGTTCTGCACCGTTTCCTTGCCGAGGAAGTGGTCGATGCGGAAGGTGCGCGCTTCCGGGAAGCAGCGCCCGACCTCGTCGTTGATGGCGCGGGCGGATTGGAGGTCGCGGCCGATGGGCTTCTCCAGCACCACGCGCGCGTCGTTCTCGTTGAGGCCGTTGCGTGCCAAGGCGTCGCAGATCGGGCCGAACAGGTCCGGCGAGGTCGCGAGGTAGAACACCCGCACCCGGTCGGGCGCCAGCAGCCCTTGCAGTTCCGACCAGTCCTGCTTCTCCGCCGCCGCGTCCAGCCGGACGTAGTGCAGCATCTGGTGGAAGCCCGCCTCGGCGTCGCCCTTCAGGTCGTCCGCCCCGACATACTGCCGCAACGCCTTCCTTGCCCGCCCGCGGTAGGACTCGATGGACAGGTCGGACCGCGCGACGGCGATGATCCGCGAGTCGCTGGGGATCTGGCCGTCGAGGAAGCGGTGATACAGCGCCGGCAGCAGCTTGCGCAGCGTCAGGTCGCCGGTGCCGCCGAAAATGACGAAATCGAACGTGGGAACGGGGATGATCTTCGACATCGGGCAACACGCCTGCTGTGGTGGACACCGCCGGGTTAGCGCGCCGGCGGCGCCATGGGTTCCAAGGTGGCGCCCGCGTTGACCGCGCGGCCCGCTCCCGGCCACGATGGCGGGCATGGGCATGCGGCGTGCCCCGGGGGCAGCCATGGCGCATTGGATCAGGTTCGAGCACGCAGGGACAGAGGGGTTCGGCACCCTCGACCCGGCGAGCGGCCAGATCGACGTGCAGGAAGGCGATCTGTTCGCCCGCCCCGTCCCAACCGGGCAGCGCGTCCGCCTCGACGACATCCGATTGCTGCCGCCGGTCGCGCCGGGCAAGTTCATCGGGCTGTGGAACAACTTCCACGAGCTTGCGGCCAAGCTCGGCGCGTCCATCCCGGAGGCGCCGCTGTATTTCCTGAAGGCGCCGACGAGCCTGCTGCCCTCCGGCGGGGTGATCCGCCCGCCCGCGGGCACCGCCGGCAAGATCGCCTATGAGGGCGAACTCGGCATCGTCATCGGGCGGCGATGCCGGGGCGCGGGCGAAGCGGAGGCGGTGGAGGCGATCTTCGGATACACCTGCGTCAACGACGTGACCGCGCTCGACATCCTGGGTGCCGAGCCCTCCTTCCCGCAATGGGCGCGCGCCAAGAGCTGCGACACGTTCGGTCCCTGCGGCCCGGCCATCGCCACCGGCCTCGACCCGTCCGCGCTCCGTGTCCGCACCTTGCTGAACGGGCGGGCGCGGCAGGACTACCCGGTGGCCGACATGATCCTGCCGCCCGCGCGCATCGTCAGCCTGCTGTCCCGCGAGATGACGCTCGAACCCGGCGACCTCATCGCCTGCGGCACCTCCGTGGGCGTGCTGCCGATGCGCCCCGGCGCCGTGGTCGAAATTTCCATCGACGGGATCGGCACGCTCCGCAACACGGTCGCGGGCAGCGAGCCGGCGTAGCGGGTCAGCGTGCGGGGCCAGGCTCGGCCGCGGCCTGGCCCACGCTCGCGGCCCGGGCTTGCGCGTAGCGCAGCGGGCGCAGCACCAGGAACGCCAGCGCCACCACGCCGAAGTTCACCAGCGCCGCCGCCATGAACACCGCCTGCCAACTGCCGCTCGCCGTCTGGATCACGTTGGCGAGCGGCACCAGCAGGGCGGAGGTGCCCTTGGCGGTGTACAGCAGGCTCGCGTTCACCGTCGCGTATTTCGGCCCGAACGCATCCGTGCAGGTGGACGGGAACAGGCTGAAGATCTCACCCCAGGTGAAGAAGATCAGCCCGGCGAACAGCACGAACAGCCACGGGTTCGCCCCGAGCGACCCGAGCAGCAAGTAGGACGCCCCGCCGATGGAAAAGGCGAGCACCATGGTCGGCTCCCGCCCGATCTGGTCGGACACCCAGCCGAAGAACGGCCGCGCCGCGCCGTTCATGACGTTGTCCACCACCAGCGCGACAGCGAGGGTGGACGCCCCCAGGAACAGCGTCGTGTTGGAAACGCCGAAGTCGGACGCGATCAGCGCAAGCTGCGCCGTCGCCATCAGGCCGCTCGCGGACACCGCGACGAACATGACATACAGCAGCCAGAACACCGGGCTGCGCAGCATCTCGCGCGGAGTGAAGCTGACCAGCGACTGCGGCAGCCTGCGCGACGGCGACGGCGGCAGCGCCTCCCCGGGGTCAGGCGCGCGCAGCAGCCAGGCGACCACGACCAGGAGGACGCCCTGGGCGATGCCGAACACCAGGAAGGTGTGCTGGTAGCCGCTGGCGGCGATCATCGCCTTGATCGGGATCACCGTCAGCGCCGCCCCCGCGCCGAACGCGCCCGCCGTCAAGCCGACCGCAAGCCCGCGCCGGTCCGGGAACCACTTCACCGCGTTGCCCACGCAGGTCGCGTAGATGAAGCCCGCGCCCACGCCCGACACCACCGCCCCCAGGTACAGGGTCGCCAGCGAGCCGGCATAGGCGTTGATCACCCATGCCACGCCCACCAGCGCGCCGCCCAGCGCCACGGTCAGCTTCGGCCCGCGCCGCGGCCCCAGCACATCGACCAG
This sequence comes from uncultured Acetobacteraceae bacterium, assembly GCA_964236415.1. Classification (GTDB taxonomy): domain Bacteria; phylum Pseudomonadota; class Alphaproteobacteria; order Acetobacterales; family Acetobacteraceae; genus CAHJXG01. The sequence continues at coordinate 7,855 of CAXSEX010000178.1, forward strand.
CCAGCCGCCGGCCGGCGTCAGCCAGGTCTCCAGCGCGATGAAGATGCTGAACGCCCACTGGATCTCCGCCACCGACCAACCCCGCGCCTGCCGGATCGGCTGCACGAACAGCGTCCAGCCGTATTGCAGGTTGGCGATCAGCATCATGCACACGACGCCGAACACCAGTTGCCACCACCGGGACGCGGCCGGCAGCCTTGCCACTTCCTGCATTGCGTTTCCTCCGCGTTGTTCCAGCGAGTTCAGGCATCAATGCGGGATGTCACGCGCCCTGGCTAGGCCCGCACCGTACCGTTCGGCCCGAACCAGGTTGCCCAACCCGCGGGAACCGGGCCTTCAATCACCGGGCTTGGCACTCCGCCCGGTCCACCCATCCTTGCCCGGACCCGGCAGCGGTGCGCACGTCGAACGACAGCCGCTGCAGCTGGTGGTCGGCGGACACCGCCGCCTCTGCCGAGGACGCCGCGGCGCCCAGCCCGGGATGCCGCAGCACCATGCGCCAGCGCCCCGGCCCCGCCGGCGCGACCTCCGCATCGAGGCGCGCGTCCCGCTTCCAGCCCGGCATGAACACCGGCACCGCGCCGCCCGCCTCCGGCAGCCAGCGGGACCAGTAGAACGCGAGGGCATACGGCGTGCGCAGCCGCGGCGGCATGGCCGCTTGGGCAAGGTCGAGGTCCGGCCGCCGCTCCGGCTGGGCCGCCGGGTAGTCGGGCAGCCAGGGCTGGCCGAATTGAACGGGGTCCCAATGGGCGGCGAAGGCGGGGTGCCGGCGGCGGAACTCGGGCAGCGACCGCGACTGCACCCGGCTCGCCGCCAGCCCGT
>CAXSEX010000179.1:0-8637 GCA_964236415.1 uncultured Acetobacteraceae bacterium
TCGCTCACGACCGATCCCGTCATCATCGAAATCGCCCCGAACACGGCGGCACCCGCTGCGGCGCCTGCCGCCGCCCCTGCCACGACGGGCGCCGCCGCGATCACGCTCCATTTGGCCGAGGATGCCTGGCAAGGGGATGCGCAGTACTCCGCCACCGTGGACGGCACGCCGCTGGGCCAGGGCGGCACGGTCACGGCGTCCAACGCGGGGGGGCAGTCGCAGGCGGTCAGCCTGCAAGCCGCCCTGCCGGCTGGGCCGCATGACATCGGCGTGTCGTTCCTGAATGACGCCTATGGCGGGACCGCGGCGACTGACCGCAACCTTTACGTCACGGGCATCGACGTGAACGGAATCGCGGTGCCAGGCGCCACTGCGGCGCTGATGAGCGCAGAAACCTTCCATTTCCAGATCATGGTGCCGTCAGCCTGACGCCCGCCGCCGCGACGGGCGAGACGGGTGCCCGCTGGCACATGATGCCGAAAGGTCGGCCCCTCCGAAGTTCGATGAGGGTCAATACGGGAAGGATCAGGGCGAGGAGGATCAGGGCGGGGCCGCGCTGGCCGGGCCGGGACTGGCTGGCTCGGCGTGCGGGGGCGTGAGCGACCGCAGCTCGCCGGCAAGCTGGCGCAGGTTCGTCTGCCCTTTGCTGAGCACCCGGTCCGCGCCGTCGAGGCGCTTGCGCTCGTCGGCATCCAGGTCCCGCGCCGTCAGCACCACGACGGGGATGTCGCCGCAGCCCGGCCGCCCCCGCAGCTCGTGCAGGAACGCGAACCCGTCCATGACCGGCATGGTGAGGTCGAGCAGGATGAGCTGCGGCGGCGCGTGCGCCACGATGTCGAGCGCCTCCTGGCCGTTGCCGGCTTCCGAGACGGTCCACCCGTCGCGTTGCAGCACGGTCCGCAGGCGGGCACGGGCATCCGGGTCGTCGTCCACCACGAGGACGTCGCCGGCCTCGCCGCGGAACCGGTCCATGACGGCCTTCAAGCGGTCCCACTCGACCGGCTTGGGCACGGTGTCGGCGGCGCCGAGCGAGGCGCCGAGGCCCGGCTCGTTGACAAAGGTCACCATCACGACCGGGATCACGGCCAGAGCCGGGTCGGCCTTGAGCGTGCTCAGCACCGACCAGCCGTCCATCTGCGGCATCATCACGTCCAGAAGGATGGCGCGGGGGTGCAGGGTGCGGGCAAGCTCGATGCCAAGCCGGCCATCCGGGGCCGTGCGGACGGCGAAGCCTTCCCGTTCCAGGAACCGGCTCAGCAGGTCGCGCTGGGCCGGGTCGTCGTCGATCACCAGGACGAGGTGCTGCCCGGACGCGGCCTCCCCGGTCTTGCCTCCCCCGGTCTTGGCGTCCGCGCCCGCCTCGTCCGGCTCGTCCGCCTGTTCCGGCATCTCGGCCGGCAGACGGATGGTGAAGGTGGACCCTTCGCCGTAGGTGCTGGCCACCGTCACGTCGCCGCCCAGCAGGCGGCAGAACGCCCGCGTGATGGCGAGGCCCAGCCCGGTGCCGCCGAAGCGGCGCGTCGTCGAAACGTCGGCCTGGGCGAACCGTTCGAACAGCTTCCCCAACTGCTCCGGCGTCATGCCGATGCCGTTGTCCGCCACGCTGAGCACGACCTCGCCTCCGGCCCGCTCCGCCCGCAGCGTGATCCGGCCGCCCTCGGTGAACTTGGCGGCGTTGCTGACCAGGTTGAACAGGCATTGCCGCAGCTTCACCTGATCGGTGCGCATGGTGCCCAGGCCCGGCTGGAGGTCAAGCACGACCTCGTTGCTCTTCTGCCGCACCAGCGACCCCACCGTGGACGCCACGTCGCGCACGAGCGCCTCCACGTCGAACTCCTCGGCAAACGTCGTCATCCGGTCGGCCTCGATCTTCGACAGGTCCAGCACGTCGTTGATGAGGCTCAGCAGGTGGCGCGCGTTGGACTGGATCTTGCGGACATCGCCCAGGAGGTGCTGCTCGCCGGTTTCCTCCATCTCCTCCTCGATCATCTCGCTGTAGCCGATGACGGCCGAAAGCGGCGTGCGCAGCTCGTGGCTCATGTTGGCGAGGAACTGGCTCTTGGCGCGGTTCGCGGCCTCGGCCGCTTCCTTGGCGACGCTCAGCTCCTCCTCCGCCTGCTTGCGCTCGGTGATGTCGGTGTGGGTGCCGACCCATTCGCGGGTTTCGCCGTCGTCCAGGATCGGCACGCCGCGGGCCGCCATCGTCCGCCATTCGCCGTCCGCCCGGCGCAGGCGGTGGTCGATGGCAAACAGCGCATGGTCGGCCACGGCGCGGGTCCAGGCCTCAAGCGTGGCGTCCCGGTCCTCGGGATGGATGGCGTGCAGCCAGCCGAACCCTTCGTACTCCGCCTGCGCTTGCCCGGTGAACGCTGTCCAGCTGACTTGCGGCGGCGCAAGCTCGCCCGACGGCGTCGTCGTCCAGACAATGGCGGCACTCGTCTCGATCAGGGTGCGGAACCGCTCCTCGCTTTCGCGCAGCCGGCGTTCGGACCGCTTGCGGTAGGTGACGTCGGTGACGACGACACCGGCTCCGGCGGTTGCCTGCGCCCCGGCCTCCACCGGCAGCGGGAAGAAGCCGAACTGGAACTCGCGCAGCAGCGACGGGTTGACCCGGCTGTGCACGGCGACCTCGACGTTGGTGAGGGTGCGCCCGGCCTCGACCACCTCGGCCAGCCGCGGCTCCAGGATGCCGCGCATGTCGGGCAGGACGTCCCAAAGGCTGCGGCCCACCGCGGCGTCGAGCGCCCGCTCGCTCATGGTCGAGAAGGCCCGGTTCATGTGCCGGACATGCAGGGCCGGGTCAAGGAAGCCAAGCCCGACCGGCGCGTTGTCCAGAACGCTTTCGAGCAAGGCCGTGCTGGCGCGTTCCGCCCGGCGGCGGCGCACCGCGAGCAGCGCGATGGTCGCGAACGCCGCGAGGACGGTCGCCGCGGCGGCGACTTGCAGCAACGCTCCGAGCCGTGCCTGGTCGGTGCCGTCGATGCGGGCGCGGGCAGCGTCCTGGATGGTGGCCACGGCCGCCCGCACCCGGTCCATCGACGCCTTGTCCTGCCCGGTGAGGATGAGCGCGACCGCAGCCTCGATCCCCGAACTCCGCCGGGCGTCGATGACCTGGCTGGCAAAGGCCCGCTTGGCTTCGACAAGCCCAGCCAGGCGTCCGGTGTCCTGCTTGTCCGTGCCGACAGCCTTTATGGCGCTGCCCAGGGCGGCGGTCGCCTGCTCGTAGGGTTCGAGGTAGGACGGCACCCCCGTCAGGGTGTAGCCGCGCTCCCCGGTCTCAAGATCCTTCAGGGTGGACAGCAGCCGTTCGGTCGCCACCAGGACGCGGTTCTGCTCGGCCACGACTTGGCGGGCCTGCTGCGCCGAGATCAACGCCCAGGCGGCCATGCCGAGGCCCAGGACCAGCAGGACGCCCGCCAGGACGCCAAGGGCGGATTGCTTGGGCAAGAGGGCTGCCAACCCGCGCGGGCGGTCGTCAAGCGTTGCCGGTTCATCCATCACAGGGCGCCTTGAAACGGAGGAGACACTACGCCGCGTTCCCGGCAGCGTTCCGCGGGTGCCGCCGTGGTGCGCCAACAGTTCCGCAGGCGCCAGTTCTGCAAGCGCCGGGCTTGGACGGCCGGCCCCCGTCAGGCTGGACTGGGCACCGGCTGCAGCCGGCGGGCCGAGATCGCCCGGGCCAGCGCGACAAGCTCCCCCAGCGACAGCACGATGTTCTCCTCGCTGCCCTCCGCGCGCAGGGCGCCGAGCAAGGGGCTGGTGCCCGCCGCGTGCCATAGGCACACCACCACGGCGGCGTTCGGCATCTGCCGCTGGATGCGCCGAAGCAGGTAGCGGATGCCGGACGCACTGCTTCCTTGCTCCAGCACCGACAGGCAGCACAGCCGGGCGCCGCCAAGATGCGCCGCCCCGTCGCGTCCGGCGCCCAGGATGGCGTTGGACTCGCAACGCGCGGCAAACCCCGCGTCCTGCAGCACCTGCACCGCCATCGTCGCGGCCAGGTCGTCGAGCTGCCCACGGCCCGGGATGCAGACGACCGCGCCATCCGCCTGCCATTCGGGCGCCGGCGCCACCGCAGGCTGCTGCGTTCGGGCGTCGCGCTGGCCCGCGGCGAGCATGGACAGCAGCGCCTCGATCTGGCGGTGGATGGCCTCAAGCCGCTCGAAGGCCAGGGTGTCGCGCGACAGGTCCGCCTGCGCGAGGGCCAGCCCGCGCATGGCGACCTGATCGAAGTACTGGGCCAGCGAGGACGTGCCGACCGCTTTCCGGGCCTGCGCGACAAGCTCCTTCGCATGGCCCTCCAGCGCGCGCTGGTAGAACGTTTCCGCGGGTTCGAGCGGCGGGTTGTCGCCCAGCATGACTTCGAGGAACGCCAAGGACTCCACGTGCCGCCCGACCACGACCAGGCAGACGGTCAACGGCGTTGCGATCAGCAAGCCGACCGGTCCCCAAAGAAAGGCCCAGAACGCCGCCGACAGGATCACGGCGATGGGCGACAGCCCCGTGCTGTGGCCATACAGCAAAGGCTCGATGACCTGCCCCATGGCCATGTCGCTCAGGAGGAACAATGCCAGGACCACCAGGGCCAGCGACCAGCCCGGCGCGGCCGCGAGCGCCAGCAGGAACGGCGGCGCCACGGCGATGAAGCTCCCGACGAACGGCACGAACCGCATCAGGCCCGCCAGGATGCCCCACAACAGCGGGCTTGGCAGGCCCGCGACCCACAGCCCCGCCGCGATGAACGCCCCGAACCCCGAGTTCAGGGCCAACTGGATCAGGAAGTAGCGCGACAGCCGGCGGGCCGCGTCGTTCATCGCCAGGATGGTCCGGTGCAGGTCCCGGCGTCCGACCAGGCGGACCAGCCGGTCCCGGAGGTCCTCCCGGGACAGCAGCACGAAGATGACGAAGACGATGACGATGCCCACGGAGGCGAGCGGTCCGAGCAGCGGCTGGGCGATGGTGCGGACGACCACCAACGCCGACGGGGCGCCAAGGTCGCTGGCTGGCCCGGCGGTCGAGGAGGACGGCACTACCTCCACGCCGGCCTGCGCCGGGCCAACCTTCACGGTCCCCCCGTCCGCGCCGCCCAGCAGCGAGTGCAGGGAGCTGTTGAGCCGTTCCAGAAGCTCCGTCCCGGTTGCCAGGAACCGCATCTTCTCCTGGATGGTCGCCTGGTAGCTTGGCAGGCTGCCGGCAAGGGTCGCGGCCTGCCCGCCGACCATGGCGCCAATCCCGGCAATGATGGTGAAGGCCAGCGCCACCGCGACGAGCACCGCCGGCGCCTTGGAAAGCCGGGCGCGCTGCAGCAGGACGACCACCGGCGCCAGCACGAACGCGAGCAGCACGGCCAGCACGAGGGGGACCAGCAGCTCGCGTCCGAAGTACAAGGCGGCGACCACCACGGCTCCGGCGTTCAACGCCGACAGGCCCATGCGGCTCGGGCTGGCTGCGACGGGCGGGAGGACCGCTCCGGGGTGGTCTTCACTGGACGGCGGCATCTGGCGGCTTTCTCGGTGGGCGCCCGGCGGCTTCCTGCGGAAGCCGCCGGGGCGGTGGCGGTTCGGAATGGCGCGGCGGGAGGACCGGCGGTGCGCAGCCTGCCCCTGGAGGCCGCCGCCGCTCTCCGCTATCACATGAACGCCGGACAGGCAGCAGCGGGAGCAGAACTGCGTGACCAAGATCTTGCTTGTCGAGGACCATGAAGAGCTTTGGGACATGATGTCGCGCCGGCTCCGCCGCCACGGCTTCGATGTCGTCCTGGCGCATGACGGCCAGCAGGCGCTGGCGCAGGTCGGCGCCGAGAAGCCCGACCTCGTCCTGCTGGACATGGACCTGCCGATCATGGACGGCTGGGCCGTCGCCCGCACCCTGCGGGGCGGCAACGCCCAGGCGCCGGTTCCCATCATCGCCCTCACGGCGCATGCCATGGCCGGGGACCGGGCCAAGGCGCTGGCCGCCGGCTGCGACGACTACCATCCGAAGCCGGTGGATTTCCCGAAGCTGCTCGCCCAGATCGACGACGCGCTGCTCAAGCGGGAGGAAGCGGAAGCCTGAACAAGGCGGAAACGGCGATGCTGGCCGTTGCGCGCCGCAAGCGCGCCGTGCCTAGCCATGGCCTCCTGCCCAGCCCGCGCATGCGTTGCAAGCGGCCTGCCGGTTGTCAGGTCGGGGCCTTGCGCCTCCTCGCCGGCCCGACTTCTGGTTTCCTCCTCTCCGGAGTTCGAACGCCGGAACCGGCAACCGGGTCATGGAGCGCCTGCGCTCGGCCTGCTCCAGCAGAAGATTGCGAGCGGGAAGACCAGGGAAAGCAGCAGCGCCACGCAGCGTCAGACATGGCGGCTATACCGGCGCTTGCAGACCGAGGTTGACGAGTTGAAGGGCCGCAAGCGGCCGCTGCGCCTTTGCGAGCGGCGCGTCGCGTTCAGCTCGCAGCACGCCGCCCTCCGACAGGTGCATGACAGGCTACCGGCCCGCGCCGGACAGCGCCGGCGCCGGCGCCGCCGCCTGCGCCGTTTCCGACGCGGCATGCGCGGCGGCCAGGCAGGCGTTCACCGTGTCCCGCAGCGAGGTCACGTAATGGTCCGCCCCCACCATGGCGCGCAGCCGCTCGTCGCCCAGCAGCGCCGCGTCCGCGTGCCACAGGCCCACCAGGATCGGCGCGCCCGGCAGCCGCTGGCGCAGCCGCCGCATCATGTAGCGGAGCGGCGACGGGCTGCCGGTCGCCTCGATGTAGGACACGCACACCATCGCCACCCCGGCCACGTCGAGCGACGCGATGCGCCCGCGCGACACCCCGTCCTGGCTGACCACCCGGGCCTGCAGGCCGTGCTTGCCCAGCAGCTGCACCAGCATGGTGCACGCGGCCTCGTCCAGCGCGCCGCGCCCGGCCACGCACAGCACCGGCGCGGACCCGGCCCATTCGGGCGCAAGGTCCCGCGCCGTGTCGGCCGGCGCCGGCAGGATCGGCGGGACGGTCGCCGCCTGCGGGATCGGCGAGTTGCCGGGTTCGGACTTGGCCTTCGCCGCGTCGGCGTCGTCCTGGTCGGCCAGATCGACGACCACCCCGTCGATCGCGTCCTGGATGTTGCGCAGCTGGTCTTCCGTGAGGACGCCGCGCAGCGCGTCGTTGGCCGCAAGCTGCAAGCCCTTCAGCGCGACCTCGTCGTAATAGGACGACAAGGGCCGGTCGCGCAGCAGCGCCTCCGCCTGGTCGAGCGCCTCGTCCGCGTCGCCGGCGAGGATGCGCTGGTAGAAGCTCTCGGCGGGCGTCAAGGCCGGCTGGTCGCTCAGCAGCACGTCGATGAACTCCAGCCGCTCGATGTGGCGGCCCAGCACGACCAGGCAGAGCGTGAGCGGCGTGGACAGGATCAGGCCGACCGGCCCCCAAAGCCAGCCCCAGAAGATGGCCGAGATGACGACCGACACCGGCGACAGCCCCGTGCTGTGGCCATAGACCAGCGGCTCGACGATCTGGCCGGTCACCAGCTCGACCACCAGGAACAGCGCCACCGTGGACAGCGCCATGGTCCAGCCGGGGTCCACCGCCGCCGCCATGGTGATCGGCAGCACCGCCGCCCCGATCGCGCCGATGTAGGGCACGAACCGCATCAAGGCGGCGATGATGCCCCACAGCACCGGACTCGGCACGCCGATGAGGAGCAGGCCCAGCCCGATCACCACCCCGAACGCGGCGTTGAGCGCAAGCTGGGTCAGGAAGTACTTGCTCAGCCGGGCGGCGGCGTCGTCCATCGCGGCGGTGGTGCGGTGCAGGTCGCCGGAGCCGAACAGCCGGATCATCCGGTCGCGCAGGTCCTCCCGCTGCATCAGCACGAAGACGGACACCAGCAGCACGATCCCCATGGTGCCGAGCGGCGACAGGATCGGCGACAGCACGCGGGTCGCGATCTCCATCGGCGTCGGGTCGGGCTGGTGCACCTCCACCGGCACGGGCTTCGGCGTGTCGGAGGGCGGGCCGGCCGGCGCAGGTGAAGACGGGGCGGCGGCGGGAGGCGCCATCTGCTGCCCCAGCGTGCCCGTCATCGCCGTGACCCGGCCAATGGTGTAGGACCGCACGGCATCGACCTTGCGCTCCACCGTGGCGGCGTAGCGGGGCACATCGCCCGCGAGGCTCGCCACCTGCGAGCCGATCAGCCCGCCCAGCAGCAGCAGCACGCCCAGCGCCACCAGCACGGCCGCCACCACAGACGGCACCCGCGGCAGGCCGACCCGGCGCAGCAGCGCCACCAGCGGCGCCAGCACGAATGACAGCAGGATCGCCAGCGTGATCGGGACCAGCACCTCCCGCGCCAGGTAAAGCGCGGCGACGACGACCACCGCGACCGCGAGCGTCGTGAGGCCCTGCAAGCCCGGCAGCTCCGCCGGGGGAACCTTGGTCTTGAGGCGGGAAGCGGTTGGAACGGTGTCGGCCATGCGGCAGGATCCTCGTTGGGCGTCGCGCCCGCACTTCGCAACGTTTGGCGGCGGCAATCGCTGCGTTGCGCCACGCAGCTTTTCTCGCGCCGGGGCAGCCCGTCGCGGCCCAGACCTTCGTGGCCCAGACCTTCGTGGCCCAGACCTTCGCGACCATGTGTTGAGCTTGCGGCGTTGCCGACCACATGCAACGGCCATGGTCCTGTC
>CAXSEX010000180.1:0-8617 GCA_964236415.1 uncultured Acetobacteraceae bacterium
CGCTGTGCGGCGCACTGCTGGACGCGGCCGGCACGGCGTTCCCGCAGGCCTGGACCGGGCTGAACCCGGCGCCCGTGGTGCTCGCCTCCTGGGTCGGCCTCGACACCGACGGGCGCACCGACATCGGCTGGTGGGACAGCCTCCGGCTGCGGCTGCGCACCAAGCGGCTGGGCCTGGCGCGGCTCGCCGCCGACGTGGCCGGCCTCGAAGGCGCTGCCATGCTGCACGCCCGCGTGGAGCAGGCTCTCGCCGCCGTGGACGCGCAGCTTGCCTTGGCACCGTCCGGCCCCGACCCGGCGGCGGTGGAGCCGTTCGCCCGCGCCCTCATCGACGGGCGCGAGGAGGCGCTGCTTTCGCCGGAGCCGCTGCTGCCGCTGTTCGCCGGCGCCATCGCGCGGTCGGACAAGGCGGCGCAGCGCCGCCTGTGCGTCGCCCGCGCGGGCGCGCTGGCGCACGGGCTTTGCCTCGCCCGCGCACATTTCCGGCTGAACGCGACGCAGGTGCACAACGCCGCCCGGCTGCGCCTGGGCCTTGACGACCCGCCGGCCGACCGCTCCCGCCGCCGCACGCTGCTGGCCGGGATCGACGACGCGCTGGACGCGGTGGAGGCGGAGCCGGTGGACTTCGGGGCGCTGCTGGACGAGCAGTCCTCGGCGATGCGGCTGATGATGCTGGTCGCTCAGATCGCCAAGCACATCGACCGGCATACCCCGGCGCGCTTCCTGATCGCCGAAACCCGCAGCGGCTACACCCTGCTGGCGGCGCTGTGGCTGGCGCGGATGTGCGGCGTCGAGGACCAGATCGAGATCAGCCCGCTGTTCGAGACCGCGGACGCCCTGGAGGAAGGCGTGCGCGTGCTGGAAGAGGCGCTGCGCTCGCCGCACTACCGCGCCTACGTGCGCCGGCTTGGCCGGGTGTGCCTGCAGTTCGGCTACTCGGACTCCGGCCGCTATCTCGGGCAGCTGCCCGCGAGCTACCTGGTCGAGCGGCTGAAGCTCCGCCTGCTGGAGGCGCTCGGCCGGCATGGCCTGGACGATGTCGAGGTGGTGCTGTTCGACACCCACGGCGAGAGCATCGGCCGCGGCGCGCATCCCGGGTCGCTGGCCGACCGGCTCGCCTACCTGTCGCCGCCGGCCGCCCGCGCGGCCCTGACTGCCGGCGGCCTGCGGGTCCGCGAGGAAAGCAGCTTCCAGGGCGGTGACGGCTATCTGCTGTTCGGCACCCCGGCGCTGGCGCTCGCCAGCATCGCCCGGGTGGCCGAGCACGTGTTCCAGGCAGCGCCCGCGCAGCCCGACCCGATCTATGAGGAGGGCGACTTCGCCGCCGGGTTCTTCGCGACCGCGTCCAGCGCCATGCAGGAACTGGTGGAGGACCCTGGCTACGCCGCCCTGCTCGGCGCGTTCGGCCCGGCGCTGCTGGACCCCACCGGGTCGCGCCCCAGCGCGCGGCAGAGCGACGCAGGCGGCCCCGTCGCCATCCGCCACCCGCGGGAACTGCGGGCCATTCCGAACAACGCGATCCTGCAGCAGCTCGGCTGGTGCGCCAACGTTCTGCACGGCCTCGGCGCCGCCGTGGGGCGCGACCCTGAGCTGTTCGCGGAGTTGCGGCAGAGCAGCCCGCGCTTCCGCCGCGCGCTGGAGTTGGCGGAGCACGCCGCCCGCCATTCCGACCTGGACGTGCTGCGCGGCACGGTGTCGATGCTCGATCCCGGCTCCTGGCTGGACCGGGCGGCGCATGCGCGGCTGCCGGGCCGGGCGGTGCAGCTTGTGGATGTCGCCGACGCGCTGACGGACCTCGGGCTATGGGCGCCGATGCAGGGCACCATGCGGCGGGCGCAGGCCGACCAGGTGCTGCTGCGCCGGGTTTGGCCGGACCTGCCGCGCATGGCGGACCGCGAAACCCTGCTGCACGCGCTGCGGCTGGCGATCATCGGCCGGGTGTGGCTGCTGGCGGTGCAGGTGCCGGACTTCTCGCCACGCCACGGCGCCACGCCGGAGGGGTTGCGGGCGCGGCTGCTGCGCCTGGACGTGGCCGCGACGCTCGACCTGCTGGCCGAGGTGTTCCCGCGCGACAGCGGCGCCGCGGCCAAGCGCGATTTCGGCGAGCCGCCCGGCCCCGGCGCCCACGCCTCCTATGCCGGCGAGCACGAGCGGATCTTCGAGCCGATGCGCCGCCTGTTCGGCCTGACGCGGGAGATCACGGCGGCGCTGTCGCACGAGGTCGGGGCATTCGGGTAAGCATCACCCTGTGGGGCGTGCCACGCGCCGCAAGGTGATGCGTCTGCTCAGGCGGCGCGCCGGTCACCCCCGATACGGGCCAGCCGCCGAAGGCAGGCCGGGCAGGTGATCTGCTGGCCCGGCGGCTCGGCCCAGCGCGAGCCGGGTCCCGGCTCGTCGGCGCACAGCGACATGCGGCAATTGGGCGTCACGGCATGGAACACCCGGCTCTTGCTGCTCGACACGCGGCCAGATTTTCGCAGGGCGACGAAAATGCGGCCAGCGCGCACAACGGCATCCTCGGGCAATGGTTCCAGCATGCAAGCCCCTTTCAAGTGTTCTTGAACTAGGCTTTACCCGGATGAAGACAGGTTTTGCTAGACACTATTCGTTAAAAAATTACTGCCCAGGGTTGCATAAACCTTTCAAGGTGCTATCCCATGTGGAAGGTTTATTCCGTTTGTGGTGATGTCCCGTTAACCGTATTGAGATCGTTGCGGATTATTCGGCATTGGCGCGTGCGGGCGGAGGCGCATCGGCCGCCTTGCCTCTCGGCGGACTTTCTTGCTGCTGGCGCCGCTGCAACCCCGGCCGCCGCTGCGGCATTACATGCGTGCAGGAAAAGGCAGGATTCCCATGTCAGACTCGTCGAACAGCACCTCGTCCGAGGTTGAACAGCTCCGCGCCCAGCTTGATGAGCTGCGTGCGACCGACCCCGCGCCGATCCTGGCGGATGCCAAGCAGCGTGCCGCCGCCGCCGTGTCCAGCGCCGCCTCCACGGTGACGGAAACGGTGGCGACGCAGACCCGCCGGGGCGCCGACCAAGTGCGCGGCGCCGTAGCCAGCGCCCGCCGGACGGCGGCCGAGGTCGATGCGCGCAAGGAAAGCTTCTCGGAGCAGGTGCGGATGCGGCCCTTCGCGGCCCTCGGCATCGCGAGCGTGGTCGGCTACGTGTTCGGCCGCATCGTCCGTTAGCCGACCGGCCCGGGTGGCGGGACGCCGCGGGCGCTTCGGAAGCGCCTGGCCGCGCTGTGTCGGCGTCCTCACCGGGAAAACTGCGGATAGCGGGAAGTGGTGGCTGCACGAGGCCTTGATTGGGCAGGCCCGCTCATCGGCGCCCGGTCCACGGCGTGGCTGTTGACCTCCCCGCAAGCGCCGCCTACCAGATCGCCGACGCTGCACAGCATGAACGGCGGCCAAGCAGCGTTGCGCAGGCGGGAGAACATCGAATGATGACAGGCCAAGGCTCCAGGACATTTCCTTGGGAGGCGGCATCCGCCCCGGCGCAGGACAGCCACGGCGATGCGGCGCCTGTCTCTGGGAGCGCCGCCACGGTGGTCCCCCCTGGTCCCGAGATGATGCTGGGTTTGTGGGCGGCATGGGCCGAGGCGGCCTCGAAGCTTGGACGCGGCATGGCGCCGGATGGTGCGCCGAGGCCGTCAGCCTGGCCGGTGCCGTCCGACCAGTTCGCCGGGGGGCTGCTGCAAGGCGGCCTGCGCCAGCTTGGCGACATGCTGGCCAAGGACCCGGTCCTGCGTGCGACCGAGGACGCGCTCAACGCCAACCCGCTCCACCAGGTGATCCCGGTCGATTGGGCGGAGATCGCGCGGGCGCTCCGCACGGTTTGGCTGCATTCCATGAGCCGGCCCGACAAGGCGCTCGCGGCCGTCGCCGAGTTCAACAAGCAAGCCTGGCAGTCGGCAATAGACGCCTGGAACGAGGCCGGCCAGCGCTGGTGGGGACAGCCTGACGGCGCACCGGCGGGAGCGGCCGGCGGCGGCGCTGGAAGCGCCGGTGACAAGCGGTTCGCGGCCCCGGAATGGCAGAGCAACCCCGCCTACCGCACGCTGAAGGACCTTTACCTGCTCGCGTCGGACTGGCTGCTGCGGCAGGCGGGCGGGGCTGACGGCCTGAGCGCCGCGGAGCGCCAGCACCTCAACTTCCACCTGCGCCAGTTCGTGGACGCCATGAGTCCCACGCTGCAGCTCGCTGGCAACCCGGCGGCGCTGAAGCGCGCCGTGGAGACCGGCGGCGCCAGCATTGCGGAGGGTGCCCGCAACCTCATGCACGACATCAAGGAAGGCAAGCTCAGCATGGTCGATGCCACGGCGTTCGCGCCGGGGCGCAACCTGGCGCTTTCGCCGGGCAAGGTGGTGTACCGCAACAAGCTGATCGAGCTGATCCAGTACGCGCCGAAGGGCGGCGCGGCGCATGAGATCCCGTTGCTGATCCTGCCGCCCTGGATCAACAAGTTCTACATCCTCGACCTGCAGCCGAAGAACAGCATGGTGCGGCACCTGGTGGAGCAGGGCTTCACCGTGTTCATGGTGTCCTGGCGCAACCCCGACAGCACGATGGAAGGCACCACCATCGAGGACTACGTGGGCCTCGGCCCGCTCGCGGCAAGCGACGTGGTGCGGGAGATCACGGGAAGCCCGACCGTCAACGTGATGGGCTACTGCATCGGCGGCACCTTGCTGGCCATGACGCTGGCCTGGCTGGCCGCCCGGGGCGACGAGCGCTTCGGCGCGGTGACGCTCATGGTGTCCTTGCAGGACTTCTCCAAGGTCGGCGACACCGCGGTGTTCCTGGGCGAGCCCACCATCGACTTCATGGAGCAGCAGATGATGGAGCGCGGCTACCTCGACAGCCGCGAGATGTCCAACATGTTCAACCTGCTGCGCTCCAACGACCTGATCTGGTCGAACGTGGTGAACAACTACCTGCTCGGGCAGAAGCCGCCGGCCTTCGACCTGCTGTACTGGAACAGCGACGGCACCCGCATGGCCCGCACGGCGCACGCATGGTACCTGCGCAACACCTACGTCGAGAACAACCTGATCGAGCCGGGCAAGATCCACCTGAAAGGCGAGGCGCTGGACCTCGGCCGCATCCGCCAGGATCTTTACGCCGTGGGCGCGGAGAAGGACCACATCGTGCCGTGGAAGGCGGCCTGGCGCATCACCCGCCTTGCGGGCGGCGCCGTGCGCTACGTGCTGGCGTCGAGCGGGCACATCGCGGGGATCATCAACCCGCCCGGCGGCGGCAAGGGAACCTACTGGACGAACGAGGCCGCCACCGAGACGCCCGATGGATGGCGCGCGGGGGCGCAGGCCAGCAACGGAAGCTGGTGGACGGATTGGTTTGCCTGGCTGGCGGGACGCTCCGGCCAGAAAGCCGCGCCACCCGCGATGGGCGGCGAACGCTATCCGCCTTTAGGGGACGCGCCCGGGAGCTACGTGCTGGAAAAGTAGCGCGGGCGGCCCGGCTACCCCGCCGCTTCCTTGTGCGCCATCAGGGTGCGGCGCTCTTCGAGAAGGGCATCGCGCTCCTTGAGCAGGGCGGCGTTCTCCACGAGCGCCGCCTCGATCTGTGCCGCATGCTCCGCCGCCCGCCGTGCCGCGGCCCCGGCCAACTGGTCCCGCTCCTGGCGCAGCACGCGGCACTGCTCTTCCAGGTCGTCCATTTCCGCGGAGGCGGCCCGCAGCTTCAGCTGCATCGAGTTCTGGTCGCCGCGCAGGCCGTCGCGCTCGTCCTGAAGACGCCGGATTGCTGGGATGCGCCGCAGCAGGCGGAGTAGCGGGGTCAATGGGGGTCCCTCCTTGCTCGCGACGGCACCTGCGGCGTCACCGGCCTCCAACGGCCGGCCGGGACAGCAGGGATGGCGTTATACGCCCGCAAGCCTGCAAGGGCTACGGCCGTTGCAGGACCGAACGCAAGACCCTTTCGCGTCCACGCGCCGCCAAGCGTCAAGGCCGGCGCTAGGGCATCTCCACCGGCACCGCGGCCGGAGCCGATGCGTTCGCGTCCTTCGCGGTCGCCAAAAGCGGCGCCGAGTGCAGGTGCTGCGAGTCGAGCATCGTCTCGGCTGCGGCATAGGTGCTGGCCACGGTCAGGGGGTGGCCATCCTGCGCCAGCAGGCCGGCGTTGCGCATCACCTTGAGGCTTGCCACCCTCAGGCTGGACTCACTAGGCTGCTTGGCCAACGCTTCGAGGAAGCGCATGGCGCCAGCCGGGCCGAGGACGTGCATCAGGTAAAGGTCCGCGGACGTCACCCTGCGCCCGAGCCGCGCTTCCATCACGACGCGCTCCCGCTTCATGGTGTCCGCAGCCAGCTTTGCCGACAGGGTGGGATTGCTGCGCAGTTGCAGGATGGTGGATTTCACCTCTTCGGGAATCACGAGGTCGCCGGACCGGCTGGTGCGGATGGCCGCCGCGTAGTCCGCCACGTCATGCTCTGAGCCGTAATCCCGGACCGCCCGCAGCCATGTCCCCGAGGTGAACTGCAACAGTCCCCTCGCCGACGACTGGCTGTTGCGCGCGTTCGGGTCGAACCGGCTTTCGCGCCAGGCAATCGCCGCGAGCAGGTGCGGATCGACGCCGGCGTCGCGGGCGGCCGTCTGGATGGCGTCCAGGATGGCGGGCGGCACCGCGGGGTTGTCCCAGGTCGTGTTGACCAGGGGCACGACGCTGCGGTGCACCGCGCCGGCGCTGCGGACGGCGCCGCCGGAATTGACGGCACGGTTCGGACCGGCGGAGCGGCCCGGGTACGCGGGACGGCTGACGCCCGCAATGCGTGCGTCCTTGAAGCGGCGCGCACCGGCGCTCGCCGCGTGCGGGACAGGCGCCCGGCTGCCGCGCCCCGACTTGACGCTATGCGCGGCCGTGGTGGCCATGGTGGCGCTCCCATGCCTGGCGTGCGCGGGATGCCGGGGCATCGCGCCCGCGGCGGGCGGGACGCCGACCATGCCGATGGCTGCATACAGGCCCAGCACAAGCGAAAGGCGGCCAAGCCGGGTGCGCGGGCTGTTGTCCGAATGCGGCAGCTTGTGGCGGGAGGTGTCGCTCCAGGCATTCTGGGATGCGGCCCGGCAGGTTGTATCCGCACAGAATCGACGCATAACTCTCTCGCTTTTCAACTTACAAGCGTACCCTGTTGCGCTATCGGCCCAGCAACCCTCATGAGCAGGACATCAAACGGCGAGCCGAATGGCGCCACACCAAACAAATCGAATCTGCAATATTTCGTTTCTTTAAGAACGTAGATCTTAGGACGAGATGCATAAGCCTTTTGATATGACTATCTTCCAGGAACCTGCAATGAGTTCTTTGGTTGCGCTGACAATTTTGTGAACTGCACGATATCACTAGGTTTGTCCTGCAAAATGGCTTGACAACCCTATAGAATTGCCTTGGATGTCGCTGCTACTCCACTCGCATTGCGCGAATAATTTCTGCTGTTCTCAATTTTTTGGTTGCATTACTTGGCCCATGACGGTTGGGAGTCGTAGCGCGCGCTGGAGGCGCGCATGTGCGTGCAACTTCGAATTGGTATATTGCCGGCACGATTGTGCAGGGCCTGGCTTGAGCTGGGCAGGCATGATGCCGGTGCGCCCGTGGCATTCCGTGGCCTACAATGGTAGGCTGCCGGCACTGGTGGAGGGGGCCGCAGCCATGCACAGCGTTGCCCGCGAATGCGGCGTCTCCATCCAGTTCGGATGCCCATGACTGGGCTGCGCCTGCCGCGGCGGCCCTCGAACTACAGCAAACCGGTGGCCCTCGTGCTACAGGGCGGCGCGCTCGGCAGCTATCAGGGCGGGGTGTATGAGGCGTTGGCCGGGTCGGAATACCTGCCGGACTGAGTGGCGGGCACCTCAATCGGCGCGGTCAACGCCGCCCTGATCGCCGGCAACACGCGGGAACGCCGGGTGGAGCGGCTGTGGCAGTTCTGGAAAGAAGTCACCCCGCCCTTCTGGCCCGCCTGTTGCCGCTCGACTTGGGCGACGCCGGGCGACAAGCCGGGGCGCTGCAGGCCTCCCCCTGGCTGGCGCCGGCGCTGTCCGAGGTGGGCGCACGCACCTTCGACGTGCTGCGGCCGAGCCATCTGCTGGCGGTGTCCGCGCCATAGGGCTTGGGAGCCTGCCCAGCATTCAAGGGTGGTGCGGGCGGTCGGAATCGAACCGACACTCCTTGCGGAACCGGATTTTGAGTCCGGCGCGTCTACCAGTTCCACCACGCCCGCAGCGCGCTATCCATGCCAGAGCCGGACGGGTGCGGCAAGCCGCCTGCCGCGAATTGCCGTTTGCATCGCGCACGCAGCGGCGTTATAGGGGCGTCCCGCCTCATCCCGGATAGCTCAGCTGGTAGAGCAAGCGACTGTTAATCGCTCGGTCGTTGGTTCGAGTCCAACTCCGGGAGCCAGCGCAGGGTCCAAGAAGCGCCAGCACGCCGACGCGGGCTGGGGAGCGGTCAGGGGGCGCGTTGCCGCGCAAGGCGGGTTCACGCAGACAGTCGTGCCACACGAGATCAGCACGCCCAAGGTGGCTACAGGATCGCGCCCGGCGCCGCTGGCGACGGCGCCGGACCAGCGGAAGGCGTCGGCGCCCGCTTCGGTCTGAGCG
>CAXSEX010000181.1:0-8607 GCA_964236415.1 uncultured Acetobacteraceae bacterium
GGGCCGCTCAACACCGGCGTCAAGATCACAAACCAACGTGCGGCGAGTTATATGAACCTAAGAGTCTGCGACGCGCCTGCCTGGACTGAATGCCCGGAAGCGCGCAAGGGAACGGGTCTGATGACAGGTTTCTGCCTGGACTGATAAAACTCCGGCAGATTCCCTTAACCAACTGAAAAGGCGGTAGCGGCGGACAGATTTGAACTGCCGACCAAGGGATTATGATTCCCCTGCTCTACCACTGAGCTACGCCGCCGGGCCGGGCGGGGGATATGCCCTAGCGAGGTTCAGGCGTCAATCGGGTGCACGTCATTCGCGCTCGATGAAGCCGCCGCCGAGCACGCAATCCCCGTCGTAAACCACGCAGGCCTGGCCCGGTGCGGCCAACGCCGGCGTGTCAAGCTGGACGGCGACGCCGTCCTCGGTCGCCACGACCGCCGCCGGCCGCGGCGCTTCCCGCGCCCGCAGTTTCACCGTGCAGCGCAGGGGCGCCAGGGGCGGATCGACCAGCCAGTTGACCTCGCGCAGGCGGATGCAGTCGATGCCGGCTGTACGCGGCCCCACCACGATGCGGCGGCGCCCCGCATCCACCACCAGCACGGCCTGGCGCTGCCCGGCATCGAACGATGCGGCGCCCAACGCTTTTTGCTGCCCCACGGTGTAACGCCCGATGCCGGCGTGCCGCCCCAGCACCCGGCCGTCCCGGCTGACAATATCGCCCGCCTCGTCAGCGTCCGGGCGCAGCCTGGCCACCAGATCGGCATAGGACCCCTGGGGCACGAAGCATATGTCCTGGCTGTCCGGCTTGGCCGCGACTGCCAGGCCGAGCCGGGCGGCATGGCCCCGCACCGCGTCCTTGCCGGGCATGTCGCCGAGCGGAAAGCGCGAAAATGCAAGCTGGTCGCGGGTAGTGGCGAACAGGAACCAGCTTTGGTCGCGCGCCGGGTCGGCGGCGCGGTGCAGTTCCGGCCCGCGAGCACCCTCGACGCGCCGTACGTAATGCCCGGTCGCCATCGCCTCCGCGCCGAGGTCGCGCGCCAAGGCCAGCAGGTCCGTGAACTTCACCGACATGTTGCAGCGAACGCAGGGCACCGGCGTTTGCCCGGCGGCGTAGCTCTCGGCGAAGTCGTTGATCACCGCGCTCTGAAACCGAGCCTGCGCGTCGATCACGTAGTGCGGGATGCCGAGGCGGTCGGCCACGTCCCGCGCATCGTGGATGTCCTGCCCGGCGCAGCACGCGCCCCGGCGGCCCGTGGCGGCGCCGTGGTCGTAAAGCTGCAAGGTGACACCGATGACCTCGTGCCCAGTCTCGTGCAGCAGCCCGGCGACCACGCTGCTATCTACGCCGCCGGACATCGCGGCGACGATCCGCATGTTAGAAGGGCCTCATGTCATAAGGGCCTCATGGCGCCGCGCCTCAGCCCTGCGCGTTTCGCGTCGCGGCCGGGAGCTTGACCGTCAAACCGTCCAGCGCCGTCGTCATGACGATCTGGCAGCCGAGGCGGGAGGTCGCTTCCAGGCCGAAGGCCAGGTCGAGCATGTCCTCCTCGTCCTCCGTCGGCTTGGCCAACCGCTGGAACCAGGTGGAGTCGACGATGACGTGGCAGGTCGAGCAGGCGAGCGACCCCTCGCAGGCACCCTCGATATCCACCCCGTGCTTGTGCGCGATCTCCAGCACCGACAGGCCCAGCGGCGCATCCACCTCGCGCGGCACACCATTGCGTTCGATGAAAGTCATCTTGGGCATTTCAGGCCTCGGCATTCAGGGTAGGATGGAGTACGGCGGTAGCCAACGCCTCCACGGCGTAGTCCACGTCGGCCGCCGAGGTAAAGCGTCCCAGCCCGAGGCGCAAGGTCCGCGCCGCCGCGGCATCCGTCAAACCAATCGCGCGCAAGACGTAGCTCGGTTCAATCGCCGCCGAGCTGCATGCGGAGCCGGTGGACACGCACAACTCCGGCACGGCCCGCATGAGGTCCAACGCCGGCACGGGAAAGGTGACGTTGAGGTTGCCGGGAATGCGATGCCGCTGCGACCCGTTCACCTGTAGTTCCGGCACTCGCCGCCGCAGCCCGGCCAACAAGCGGTCACGCAACTTGAACAAGCGCGCCGCCTCTTCCTCCATCTCCAGGCGTGCCAGGCGGCAGGCCTCCCCCAAGCCGACCACGAGCGGGGTGGGCAGGGTGCCGGACCGCAACCCGCTTTCCTGTCCGCCCCCGGAGAACAACGGCGCGAGCCGCACCCGCGGGCGGCGGCGGACATACAGAGCGCCGACGCCCTTCGGGCCATACAGCTTGTGGCCGCTGAGGCTCAGCAGGTCGATGCCGTGCACGTCAAGAGCAATCTTCCCGGCGGCCTGCGCCGCGTCGGTATGGAACAGCGCCCCGGCGTCCCGCGCGACCGCCGCAAGCGCCGGGATGTCCTGGATCACGCCGGTCTCGTTGTTCACGGCCATGACGCTGACCAGCAAGGTCGGCTCGGCCAAGGCGGCCCGCAGCACGGCCGGGTCCAGGCGGCCATCGGAATCGACCGGCAGCACGACCGGCTCGAACCCGTCCTCCGCCGTGTCGGCCACGCTCTCCAGCACGCATTTATGCTCGGTCGCCACCGTGACGACCCGGCGGCGCGGATCGCCCATGCGCCGGGCATGGCGGGCGGCGCCCTTGATGGCGATGTTGTTCGCCTCCGTCGCACCGGAGGTCAGCACGATCTCCCGCGGCTCCGCGCCGATCAGCGCCGCGACCTCGGCCCGCGCCGCTTCGACGGCAGCCGCCGCGTCCTGGCCCATCCGATGCTCGGCGCTGTGCGGGTTGCCGTAATGCTCGGTGAACCAGGGCAGCATGGCCGCCAGCACCCGGGGATCGCAGGGCGTGGTGGCTTGGTTATCGAGGTAAACAGGACGGTTCGGTCGCATGGCGCCGATATGGCGCTAGGCCGCCCGCTTCGCCAGCCGTGCAGCCATCGCGCCATAGGCGTCCTGGAATGCCTGCACGTCGTCCCATGTGGCAGCCCACGGCAGGCTGACGCGGATTGCCTCGCCGGCGAGCGCGTCGGCCCCCATCGCATCCAGCACGTGGCTGCGCGCGACCTTGCCGCTGCTGCATGCAGCCCCGGCGGACACGGAAACGCCGGCCAGGTCCAACGCGATCACCTGGGTGTCGGCCCGCACCCCGGGCAATGCCAAGCAAGCCGTGTTAGGCAAACGGCTGCTCCCGCCCAATACGACGGCACCACAGAGGACGGCGTGGGCCTCTGCCGCGTCGCGCATCGAGCACGGGTCCATGCGGGGCAGCGTGGCCGCGGCGGCGAAGCCCGCGATGCAGGGAAGCGCCGGCGTTCCGCCGCGACGCCCCCGCTCCTGTCCGCCGCCACGGATGACCGGCGCGACCTCCCTCCCCGGCGCCAGCAGCAGCGCGCCGGCGCCCTTCGGCCCGCCCAGCTTGTGCGACGACAGCGCCATGCTGTCGGCGCCAAGCGCCGCCAGGCTGAAATCAATGCGTCCAGCCGCCTGGACGGCATCGACGTGCAGCAGCGCCCCGTGCCGGCGGCACAGCGCCGCCGCGTCCGCGACTGGCTGCAGGGTGCCGGTTTCGTTGTTGGCAAGCATCAGGCAGACCAGCGCAGGCGGTCCTATCAGCAAGCGGGCTAGCGCATCAAGGTCAGCAACCCCGTCAGCGTCCACGGGCAGCACCTCGGCCCTGGGCGCCGCCGCGCGCACGGCGTCGTGCTCCGTGGCGCCGACGATCACCCGCCGCGCCGCGGACAGCCCGGCGAGCGCCAGCATGTTGGCTTCGGTGCCGCCCGAGGTGAACACGACGTTCTCAGCGTGGGCGCCGAACCGGGCGGCGATGGCGGTTCGGGCATCCTCCAACACCCGCCGGGCCGCGCGGCCAGCGGCATGGACGGAGGATGGGTTGCCCGTTAGGTCGAGCGCCGCGAGGACCGCCGCCCGTGCCTCCGGGCGCAGCGGCTCCGTCGCGTTGGCGTCGAGGTAGGCCATCACTCGGCCGCGGTGGACCGGCTCATGGCGGACACCCGGGCCTCAAGCGCCAGCAGTTCTGCCCTCAGTGACTCAAGGTTGCGCACCAGGGGATCGAGCGTTTCCTCGCACGGCGTGCCGTAGGCCACGAAGATCGGCGTGGGGCTGGCCGGCCGCGGGGCGGCCCGCTTCACCGGGTCGCGCTCGACCGGGCGGGCGGGGATGCCGACCACGGTGACGCCGGCCCCCACCGGCTGGACCACGACGGCATTGGCGCCAACCCGCGCGCCGTCGCCGATCAGGATGTCGCCCAGGATCTTCGCCCCGGCGCCCACGATCACGTTGTTGCCGAGCGTCGGATGCCGCTTGCCCCGCTCGCTGCTGGTGCCGCCGAGCGTCACGCCGTGATAAAGATAAACGTCGTCGCCGACCTCCGCCGTTTCCCCGATCACGACGCCCATGCCATGGTCGATGATCAGCCGCCGGCCGAGGCGCGCGGCGGGGTGGATTTCAATGCCCGTCAGGAAGCGCCCGAGATGGGCGAACATCCGCGCCGGAAGGTGCAGCCGCCGCCGCCACAGGCCATGCGAGAGCCGATGCCACAGCACCGCGTGCAGGCCCGGGTAGCACAGCAGCACCTCAAGCCGGGACCGGGCGGCCGGGTCCCGCTCCCGGTAGGCGCTGATGGCTTCACGCAGAAACATGAATGCCATGCGACAATTCCGTTATGTGTTCAGGGCGTGGCCGCCTTATATAAGGTGCATCCACAGGTTGGCGCCGCCTCCGGCAAAGAGATTTCCCGAAGCGGCGCCAATCCGAGCTAAGCCGTTTGCCCGGCGAGGTCAACTCGCGGGGCCAACGGTTCAGCGGAGCATGTTCATTGGAAGCGGTCGGAGCGACGCTTGGGCACTGCCCGGCATGGCCCGCCGCGGCAGCGACCGACGGCCCTGCCTGGCTGCGGAAAGAAGGAAGTCTGGACACCATGCCTGAGGTCATGTTCGCCGGTCCTGATGGGCGGCTTGAGGGACGCTATCACCATTCCAAGGAACCCAGCGCCCCGCTGGCGCTCATCCTGCACCCGCACCCGATGCACGGGGGCACGATGAACAACCGCATCTCCTACACGATGTACCAATCGTTCCAGAAGCTCGGCTTCTCCGTCATGCGGTTCAACTTCCGCGGCGTCGGGCGCAGCCAGGGCAAGTATGACGGCGGCTTCGGCGAGATCAGCGACGCCGCCGCGGCGCTCGACTGGATGCAGATGGTCAACCCGAACTCGGGCGGGCTGTGGATCAGCGGGTACTCCTTCGGCGCCTTCGTCGGCATGCAGCTCCTGATGCGGCGCCCGGAAATCTCGGGCTGGGTCAGCGTCGCGACGCCGGCCAGCCACTACGACTTCGGCTTCCTCGCCCCGTGCCCGTGCGGCGGCCTGATGCTGCACGGCGACAGCGACGAGCTGGTGCCGGAAACCGCGGTGCGGAAGCTGGTGGACAAGCTGAACACCCAGAAGAACGTCCAGGTCGATTACCGGGTGTATCCGGGCGCCGATCATGTGTTCGCCAGCCATGCCGAGCATGTCGGCCAGGCTATCGAGGACCATGTCGGCCAGATCCTGGCCCGCAAGGCGATGGCGCTGGCGGCCGATTAAGCCGCCGCAGGTCCATGGCTCCAGCCGTGCGGGTCCTTTGCGAAAAGGCCCGCACGGCCTGCTTTTCAGGGCGGCAGGTCAGGCGGGCTGGAAATTCAGCGAAACGCCGTTCATGCAGTAGCGCAGGCCGGTCGGCGCCGGGCCGTCGGGAAAGACGTGGCCGAGGTGGCTGCCGCAGTTGCTGCAATGCACTTCGGTGCGGGCCATGCCCCAGGACCGGTCCTCCGTGGTGCCGACCGCATCGGACGCGACTGGTTGGAAGAAGCTGGGCCAGCCGGTGCCGCTTTCGAATTTGGCATCCGTCTTGAACAGTGCCTGGCTGCAGCCGGCGCACTCGTAAACGCCGTCGCGCTTTTCGGCATTCAGCGGGCTGGTGCAGGCACGCTCGGTGCCGTGGCCGCGCATCACCTTGTACTGCTCCGGCGTGAGCGTGGCGTGCCATTCGGCGTCGGTCCGGGTGAAGGCGTACGCCTCCGCTGGCTTGGTCTTGGTCGCAAACAGGGACATGGTGTGATCTCCTTGGATCGTCACGATCATATGGGTGCCGAACCGCGTTTCGGGAGGGCGCTCACGGCAGGCTGCCCACGGCGTCCTGCAAGACGTCCCACGCCGCGTCACCGTACTTGCCGTGCCACTCGCTGTAGAAGCCGCTTTTTTTCAGCGCATCGCGGAAGGGCGCCGGGTCGGTGTCATTGAAGGCCAGCCCAGTGCCCGAAAGCTTGCCGCGCAACTCGGCGTTGAGCTTGGCCACATCGGCCCGCTCGTCCATCGCCGCTCTGTTGATCTCGTGCGCCACGACCTCCTGCGCGTCCTTGGGCAGGCGCTCGAAGCTGCGGCGGTTGGCCAGGAACCAGTAGCCGTCCCACATGTGGTTGGTCATCGAGCAGAACTTCTGCACCTCGTAGAACTTGGTCGTGTCGATCACCGCCAGCGGGTTTTCCTGGCCATCGACGATCTTGGTTTGCAGGGCGGAGTAGGTTTCGCTGATGTTGATGCTGGCCGGCGCCGCGCCGAGGGCTGCGAACATGCTGGTCCAAAGCGGGCTGACCGGCACGCGCAGCTTCAGGCCACGGAGGTCCTCTGGCGCGCGGATCGGCTTCGTGCTGGTCGTGGTTTGCCGAAACCCGTTGTCCCAGATGCGGTCCATGGCGAGGAGGCCGCGCTTGGCGATCTCCCCCCGCACGAACTCGCCGAGCTTGCCGTCCATGGCGCGCCACACCTGGTCGTAATCCTTGAACGCGAAGCCCACGCCGTTGATGCTCGCCGGCGGCACCAGGGTCGCAAGGATCAGGCCGGACAGCGTGAAGAACTCCACCGCCCCGGAACGGAGCTGGCTCAGCATGTCGGTGTCGGAGCCGAGCTGGTTGTTCGGGAAAACCTTGATCTCCACCCGGCCGCCCGTGGCCTCCAGCACGCGCGCCATCGCCTCGTTGGCGCGGATGTTCATTGGGTGCGCGGCTGGAAGGTTGTTCGCGAATTTGTAGGTGAACTCGGCCGCGCCGGCGGGCCAGCTGCGGATGGCGAACAGCGGCAGCGCGGCTGCCCCGGCGGCCAAGCTGCGTCGGGTGATGGGCGGCATGGGCGCGTCCTCCGGCATTCTTTGTTACACCGCCCGTATCGTAGTTCCGGCCCGGACGGAAGGCCCGCTTGCATCCCGGCCCCGCCCTACCGAAATCCCGGAAATGGATCGGAGGCTGCCATGACCGCATGCATCGTTGGCTGGGCGCATACCCCGTTCGGCAAGCTGGAGGAGCCGGATGTCGAGGCGCTGATCGCCCGCGTCGCCGGCGGCGCCATCGCGGATGCGGGCATCGAGCCGTCCGAGATCGACGGGGTGTTCGTCGGCCTGTTCAACAACGGCTTCTCCCGCCAGGATTTCCCAAGCTCCCTGCCGATGCAGGACATCGAGGCGCTGCGGTTCAAGCCGGCGACCCGGTATGAGAACGCCTGCGCGTCCGGCTCCGCCGCCATTCACGGCGCGCGGGATTTCCTGTCCGCCGGGCGCGGCCGGTTCGCACTGGTGGTGGGCGCGGAGAAGATGACGGCGACGCCGGGTCCGCAGGTCGGCGACAACCTGCTGGGCGCGAGCTACCGGCGGGAAGAGGGCGACATCCCTGCGGGCTTCGCCGGCGTGTTCGGCCGCATCGCCGAGCGGTACTTCCAACGTTACGGCGACCAGTCGGACGCGCTGGCTGCGATTGCCGCCAAGAACCACCGCAACGGCGTGGACAACCCGTATGCGCAGATGCGGCGCGATCTCGGCTACGAGTTCTGCCGCACCATCAGCGAGAAGAACCCTTACGTCGCGCCGCCGCTGAAGCGCACGGACTGCTCGCTGGTCAGCGATGGTGCTGCGGCGCTAGTGCTCACGGACAAGGACACCGCGCGGGGCATGGGCAAGGCCGTGCGCTTCCGCAGCGCCGTGCACGTCAACGACTTCCTGCCGCTGTCCCGCCGCGACCCCACCCGGTTCGATGGCGCGGCGCTGGCCTGGTCGCAGGCATTGCAGCAGGCCGGGCTGACGTTGCAGGACCTCTCGTTTGCCGAGGTGCACGACTGCTTCACCATCGCCGAGTTGCTGGCCTGCGAGGCCATGGGGCTGGCCGAGCCGGGCCAGGGCGCGCGGGTCGTGCTGGATGGCACGACCGGGCCGGACGGGCGGCTGCCGATCAACCGCAGCGGCGGCCTGAAAGCCAAGGGACACCCCGTGGGCGCGACCGGAGTGTCCATGCACGCCATCGCCGCCATGCAGCTGACCGGGCAGGCCGGCGCCATGCAGCTGCCGCGGGCGGAGGTGGCCGGCGTGTTCAACATGGGGGGCGCGGGCGTTGCCAACTACGTCAGCATCCTTGAGCTGCTGGGCTGATGACAGCAGGAGCATCGCACGCCGAACCCTCGGCTTTGGTCGTGGACTTCTACTTCGGCGTCGGAAGCCGCTATTCCTATCTTGCCGCGACCCAGCTTGGGGCACCTGGAGCCGAG